>NZ_JBYSXB010000023.1:0-84269 GCF_058781765.1 Arthrobacter sp. FW306-1B-G06A
CGGCTAGGAGTTAAACCACCTTCTCCTCCAGAGGACTTACACCTCCAAGCAAATGCCCATGCCGGGCGTACACGAAAAACCCCCGGAATCTCGCGGATTCCGGGGGTTTTACTTGGTAGCGGTGGGGAGGCTCGATCTCCCGACCTCACGATTATGAGTCGTGCGCTCTAACCAACTGAGCTACACCGCCACGAATGAGAAAAACCTGCGTCAAGCCGGTCAAAAACCGCCTTGACACAGGCCCTCATTCAGAGCCCCCCACCGGAATCGATCCGGTGACCTCGTTCTTACCAAGAACGCGCTCTACCACTGAGCTAGGGGGGCAACGAGTAAATACTCTACCGGACGATTTCTCAGGCCACAAATCGGCTGCGGGACAGGGAAAAACGGCACCGACACAATTTGCATCCGCCCCGTTTTCTTGGGCAGGAAAGGGTCCGAATCAGGGCAGTCGGAGCACTTGGCCAGGGTAGATGTGGTCCGGGTTGGGCACGGTGTCCGCGTTCACGGCGATCAGGGCACCCAAGTCAACCCCGAACTGCAAGGCGATGCCGCTGAGGGTATCGTCGGCCTCCACAACGACTTCCGTGACCGGCCCTGCGTTGGCGGCGGAAGCACCGGCGTCGGGCAGTGCGGGGCCGGGCGCCACGGGAGCCTCCACTGACGGCTCCGGAACCGGGCTTTGGACCGTCTCCCCCGTTGAGGCTTCAGCGGCCTCCTGTGGGGCCTCAGACGGCCGTCCAGTCGGCTTGTGTTCGGCCTTCTCGAAGCCGAGGTTCTTCTTCAACCCATCGAGGAATCCCATGAACCTAGCTTTCCACAGCCGGGCAAGCGCGGAACCTCGGCGGGCGTTAAAGTGGGGCCACCGTTAAACGGCCAGAGGCCGGCTCGAAAGCCGGCCTCTGACGAGAAACCCAGGAACTAGTCCTGTTTACCACTTACCCTTGCGGTTGAAATCGCGGTTGCCCGCGTCGCCGCCAGTGCGCGGCTTGCGTGCGCCGCGGTCGGCGTAGCTGCCCGTCCCGGTACCGGCGCTGCTGCGCTCGCTGTAGGAACGGCCGCCGCGATCAGCGGAAGTGCGCTCGCCACCGGAGTAGCCGCCACGGTCGCCTTCAGTCTTACGGAACTCCTTCTTGAAGCCACCGTTGCCCTTGAAGTTTCCGCCACGGTCACCACCGGAGTAGCCACCACGGTCGCCGCCGCGGCTGCCTCCGGAGTAACCGCCACGCTCGCCGCCACGGTCAGAGGCCGGCTTGCGGCCGTTGTCCAGCTCGAGGTGAATCAACTCGCCGCCGATCCGGGTGCGGGACAGGGCACGCAACTGCTCGGGGCTCAGGTCCGCCGGGAGCTCCACCAGGGAGTGGTCCGAGCGGATGTCGATGCCGCCGATCTGTGCCGAGGAGATGCCGCCTTCGTTGGCAATGGCGCCAACGATCGAACCCGGCATGACGCGCTGGCGGCGTCCGACGGCGATCCGGTAGGTGGCGTTGCCCTCCGTCAGGGCGCGGGTCGGGCCACGGGAACCGAAGCCGTCCTTGGAGCGCTCGCGCTTCTGGAATTCCGGTGCAGCCGGCAGTTCCTTGACCAGGAGCGGCTGGCCGCCCTGTGCCATGACGGCCAGTGCAGCTGCGATCTCCGAAGCCGGAACGTTGTGCTCCTCTTCGTAGGAAGAGATCAGGTCGCGGAACGCGGCAACGTCCTCGGACTCGAGGGTCTCCGTGATCTTGTCCGCGAACTTGCCAAGGCGCAAGGTGTTGACCGTCTCGGCAGTGGGCAGGTGCATCTGCTCAACCGGCTGGCGGGTGGCCTTCTCGATCGAACGCAGCAGGTACTTCTCCCGCGGCGTCATGAAGAGGATGGCGTCGCCGCTACGGCCTGCACGGCCGGTACGGCCGATTCGGTGGACGTAGGACTCGGTGTCGTGCGGGATGTCGTAGTTGACCACATGGCTGATGCGCTCAACGTCAAGGCCACGGGCCGCGACGTCGGTGGCGACCAGGATGTCGATGCGGCCTTCCTTCAGCGCGTCGACAGTCCGTTCGCGCTGCTGCTGCGGAATGTCGCCGTTGATGGCGGCGGCCTGGAAGCCGCGGGACTTCAGCTTGTCAGCCAGGTCCTCGGTAGCCATCTTGGTGCGCACGAAGGCGATAACGCCGTCGAACTCTTCCACCTCGAGGATGCGGGTCAGGGCATCGAGCTTGTGCGGGCCCATGACCTGCAGGTACCGCTGGCGGGTGTTGGCGCCGGTGGTGGTCTTGGACTTGACCGAGATCTCGGCAGGGTTGTTCAGGTACTGCTTGGACATACGGCGGATCTGGCCCGGCATCGTGGCAGAGAACAGCGCAACCTGGCGGTCTTCCGGGGTCTGCTGGAAGATCTGCTCAACGTCCTCGGCGAAGCCCATGCGGAGCATTTCGTCGGCTTCGTCCAAGACGAGGTACTGCAGCTCGGACAGGTCCAGGGAACCCTTGGAGATGTGGTCGATAACGCGGCCCGGGGTACCCACAACAACCTGTGCACCGCGGCGAAGGCCAGCAAGCTGCGGGCCATAGGCGGAGCCACCGTAGACGGGGAGAACCGTGAAGTCATCGATGTGCTTGGCGTACGAGGTGAAGGCCTCGGCAACCTGGAGCGCAAGCTCGCGGGTCGGAGCGAGGACCAGTGCCTGCGTCTTGCGGGACGGGCCGTTCAGGTCGTGGAGTTCGGCCAGGCGGGACAGTGCCGGTACTGCGAATGCTGCAGTCTTACCGGTGCCGGTCTGGGCGAGGCCGACGACGTCGCGGCCTTCGAGCAGCAGCGGAATGGTTGCTGCCTGGATCGGAGACGGCTTCTCGTAGCCGACGTCCTGCAGGGCCGCAAGGACGCGGGGGTCGATTCCGAGGTCGACGAAGCGGATGCCCTCTTCCTCTTCTTCGACAGGCGATTCGGCCGGAACCGCAGCCGGGGCCTTGGCGGAAGCCTCGGCGGGTGCCTCGGCCGGGGCCTCAACGGGCGCTGCAGCCTCGATGAACTCAGCGGCGGGTGCGGCGGTTTCGGCGGGTGCGGTTTCGACGATCTCGACGGCGGTCTCTGCTTCTTCAGCAGACTCGGCGACGAACGGGTCGTTCAGGTTTTCGGGCATAGGGGAAAGTTTCCTCATCCATAGGGGGCCAGTCGGCGCGGCCCGGTTGGGCTTGGCCGCAGTACACGTTGCGGGCAAAAGAACCCGAAGGCTCTGGTGCTCGCAAGAAGTCCGGCGCTGTCGCAATCCCATGGCAGGACTTCCCGCTGCATCTCTTGGCTGCTATCTCAGCAGTCTGTACAGCGTTTTCTTCGCCCGGCTCTCCCTATGAAACTGCCCACACACATTTTGCGGGCCCCAACACTGACCAGTCCTGCCTCAAGAATTGGGCAGGAAAAAGGGATTTCCGGAGTGGGGGATACTTCTAGTGTAGGGCACAGATTGGTCCCGCGGCGACATAACTGCCGACGGCGGCGGTGAGCTTGCGCACAAAGCCGCGCCGGGCACCCTCAAGACCGCCCCTCAGGACGGCCGTTCGAGGGCATCTTCAGGCGTCCACCCCGTTGCGGCGCATGAGCTTTTCGAAAGAGTCGTGGTAGTCGGACTGCAGCAGGATTTCTCCGTCCGCCTCTGCGTCGAGCAGCAATTGCATGTCATCGAGGTTGGGGTTGCTGAACCACTGCCCCACCGTGATGCCGTGTTTCGGCACAAACAGTTTGTGGATGTAGTCACCGGCCGAAATGGTGCCGGTCTTCACTACGCGCAGGTAGGTGCCGACCCGCCCTGCTTCGGTGAAGCGCTTGACCCACTGTGGTTCGTTCATGCGGCGCTGGAACGTTGCGCACGGCACACGCGGGGACGTGACCTCGACTTCGACGTCCAAGCCGATCTTCCACCGTTCGCCGATCACCGCACCGCTGGTCTCGATTCCGGCAACGCGGAGGTTCTCCCCGAAGATCCCGGCGGGCATGTCCCGCTGGAGTTCATTCGCCCAGTAATCGGCATCCGCCTGGGAATACGCGTAGAGCGCCTGGTCCTCGCCGCCGTGGTGGATCCGGCTCGCCTGGATGTCGCCGTGGATTCCCAGCTTGTGGACCTTCACCGGCCCGTCAACGGGGCGCTTGTCAATGGCCGTCACTCCTACCGACCCTTCGGGATCGGGCAGGAGCTCGTATACCCGGCAAACAGCAAGCAACGATGCGGTATCCATGACTACAGTCTACGTACGCAGCTACGGATCGAAGCGATATCCCATGCCGGCCTCGGTATGGAGGTGTCGGGGCTGTGCAGGGTCGCGTTCGAGCTTGCGCCGGAGCTGGGCAATATAGACACGCAGGTACTGGGTCTCCTTGGCGTAGGCCTGTCCCCAGACCTGTGTGAGGATCTGCTGCTGGCTGACCAGCCGTCCGGCGTTGCGCACCAGCAATTCCAGGATGTTCCATTCCGTGGGCGTCAACCGGACTTCCGCGCCGTCTTTGGTGATCTTCTTTCCGGCCAGGTCAACCAGGAAGTCGGCGGTCTGGAGCGTCGGCGCTTCATGCCGGGGCGCTGCCCGCCTCGAGGCTGCACGGAGCCTGGCCAGGAGTTCGTCAAGGCCGAAGGGCTTGGTCACGTAGTCGTCGGCCCCGGCATCGAGGGCCTCAACTTTGTCTTCCGAACCGTGGCGGGCAGACAACACGATGATGGGCATGGTGCTCCAGCCGCGGATTCCCTTGATCACGTCCACGCCATCCATGTCCGGCAGGCCGAGATCGAGCACCACGATGTCCACGGGCTGCTGGGCCGCCGCCTTGAGTGCGTCCGCGCCGTTGCCGACGCTGATGGCACGGTAGCCGTGGGCATGGAGATTGATCTGCATTGCCCGGGCGATCTGGGCTTCATCTTCCACGATCAGCACGAGGCTCATGGCCGCCCTCCCGTCCACAGAGGGAGTGTGACCACCATGGTCAGCCCGCCTCCCGGCGTCGCCTCGGCCATGAGCGTACCGCCCATGGCCTCGGTGAAGCCCTTGGCGACAGCGAGTCCCAGGCCGATTCCGCTGCGGCCGTCACGGCTGGATGGAGAATCATCGAGGCGTTGGAAAGGCTGGAAAAGCTCCAGCACGGCCGCGGGCGCTATCCCCGAGCCATGGTCCATCACCCGCAGTTCGCTGGCCGGCCGACCATCCACCATGATGCCCGCACCGGTCCGCGCCACCAGCACAACATCGGAATCGGGCGCGTATTTCACCGCGTTCTCCACGAGGTTCGCGACGACGCGTTCCAGCATCCCGGCGTCGGCCTCTATATACGGAAGGTTGGCCAGTAGCTCGTTGCGTATGCGCTCCCCCGGCACCCCGCGTAAAGCCTCCGGCAGGATCTGGTGCCAGCCCAGTCCGCGCAGCAGCGGGTTCACGGCATCCGCGGTGATACGGGACATGTCCAGCAGGTTATCCACCAAGTGATCCAAACGGTCCGCGTAGTCCTCGATAGTGGCCAATAGTTCGCGCTCGTCTTCGGGAGCAAAGGTCACGTCTTCCTGGCGCAGGCTGCTGACGGCAAGCTTGATGCCCGCCAAAGGAGTGCGGAGATCATGGGAGACGGCTCGCAGGATGGAGGTCCGCATCTTGTTGCCTTCCGCCAGGCGCGCGTTGTCCTGCCTGCTCTTGACCAGCTGCTGGCGCTCCCGCACGGCCACCACGAAGGCGCCGAACGCGGCGAGCATGCGGCGGTGCTGTTCGGAGAGCGGTCCGCCCCTGAGCAGGAGCGTGTAGTTGCGATCGACGACGGCGGCATGGTCGGCGGCCGCATGGGTCACCGGCGGTTGAATCCCGGAGCTTGCAAGGACCTTCCAACCCGGTCCGGTGGCGTCCGGCGAGTCAAACGTGGAGAGCAGCGTCATCGCTTCCATGCCGAGGTTGACGCGGATTTTGTCCAGGAACGACTCGAGGCTGCCGTCCGAGCTCAGGATACGAAGGGCCAATTCGCTCAGTGCCCTCGCCTCGGCTCCGGAATGCGCGGCTTCCTGGGCCCGTCGGGTCGCCAAACCGACGGCGAGCGCCACGCCGCACGCCACGGCAAGGAAGATGACCAGGGTGAAAAGCGTGGCGGGATCCGCGATGGATAGGGAGCCCACGGGATCGGCTGAGAAGTAGTTCAAGAGCATGCTGCCGAGGACGGCGGACACCACCGCCGGCCACAACCCGCCGATCGCGGCAACGGCGGCGGAGACGGCCAATTGGAAGAGCATGATCATGGCGAAGTTCCGGTATTGCAGCGCGGAGACCAGGACTTCGATCGCAGAAGGTAGCAGCAGGGCCAGGACTAGGCCCGCCAGAATTCGGGGTCGCCCGATTCCCTTGACTGCCGGTAGCTGCAGCCCTATTGCGTTCACATCCGCGGCGGCCATGGCTCAATTCTGGCACGGCGCAGGTGCCGCGCCGGCGCCGACGGTCCTTACAGGACGCTGCGGGGAACATGTCCGGCCTTAGGATGCTGGCATGAGCCATTCAACGACGGATACCTCCGATGTCCTTGCCCTCGATTCCCTCTTGGGCTCCGAGGAACTGGAGCTTCGCGAGAAGGTACGCGATTTCACGGACCAGCGGATCCGGCCGAACATCGCCCGCTGGTACGAGGACGCGGTGTTCCCGCGGGAACTGCCGGCGGAACTCGGCGAACTCGGCGTCCTTGGCATGCATCTGGAGGGCTACGGCTGCCCCGGCCGCACCGCCGTCGAATACGGCGTTGCCGCCATGGAACTCGAGGCCGGCGATTCCGGCATCCGGACCTTCGTGTCCGTCCAAGGCTCCCTGGCCATGACGGCGATCCACAAGTGGGGCAGCGAAGAGCAGAAGGAACAATGGCTCCCGCGCATGGCTGCCGGCGAACTGATCGGCTGTTTTGCCTTGACGGAGCCGACGGCGGGTTCGGACCCGTCGTCCATGGCCAGCTTTGCGCGCCGCGACGGGACGGGCGACGACACCGGCTGGGTGCTGAACGGTTCGAAGCGCTGGATCGGGATGGCATCGATCGCGGACGTCATGGTGGTGTGGGCAAACACCGACGACGGCATCCGGGGCTTCCTGGTTCCGGCCGGCACCCCGGGAGTCGCCGTGACTCCCATCGACGCGAAGCTCTCCATGCGTGCCTCGATCCAGTGCGATGTGGTGTTCGACGCCGTCCGGCTGGGTCCGGAGGCACTCCTCCCGGGTGCCATGGGACTCCGCGGCCCGTTCTCCTGCCTCAACGAGGCGCGGTACGGCATTGCTTGGGGTGCCATGGGCGCGGCCCGCGACTCCTACGAGGCCGCGCTCGAATATGCCGGGAGCCGCATGCAATTCGGCAAGCCCTTGGCCGGCTACCAGTTGACCCAGGAGAAGCTCGTGAACATGGTCCTGGAGATCCAGAAAGGTACCTTGCTCGCCCTGCACCTTGGGCGGCTCAAGGATGCGGGCAAACTGCACCCGGAGCAGATCTCGGCGGGCAAGCTCAACAATGTGCGGGAGGCAATCAAGATCGCCCGCGAAGCGCGCACCATCCTCGGTGGCAACGGCATCACGCTGGACTACCCGCCCATGCGCCATGCCAACAACCTGGAATCCGTGCGCACTTACGAAGGGACGGACGAGGTGCACACGCTGATCCTTGGCCAGCACATCACGGGCGTCCCGGCTTTCCGCTAGCTCCGCGCGCGGGGGGACCAGCCCAGCGAGCTAGGCTCCGACCGAAACCGGTTCCTTCTTTCCCGCGTCCTTGCGGATGGTGGCGCTGATGACGGCGGCCACCGTGCACATCGCTGCGGCGCCGATCCATGCGTAGGTGTAGTGGCCAGTGGCATCGCGGATGTAACCCGCGAGCAACGCGGCCGCAGCGGCCCCGAGCTGGTGCGCGGCAAAGACCCACCCGAACACCACCGAGCCGTCCGCGCCGAACACCTTCCGGCAGATGGCCGCCGTCGGGGGCACGGTGGCCACCCAGTCCAGGCCGTACACCACTACGAACAGGATCATGCTCGGTTGCACGGTGGAGCCCAAAAGCACGGGCAGCACCAGGAGCCCGATCCCGCGGAACTGGTAATACACAGCCAGGAGCACCTTGGGATTGAAGCGGTCCGTCAACCAACCGGAGGCGATGGTGCCCACGATGTCGAAGATCCCGACGACGGCCAGCAACCCGGCCGCGGTGGTTTCCGGCATGCCGTGGTCGTGCGCCGAGGGGATGAAGTGGGTGCCGATCAGGCCGTTGGTGGTAGCACCGCAGATGGCGAAACCGGCAACCAGGGCCCAGAAGGTGCGCACTTTGCTGGCGCGTTTGAGGACCTGCAATGCCCGCACCGCCGCGTTGGGCGTCTTGGCACCTTCCGCGTTGGCGGCTTCCGGGACCGGGGCGGGCTCCGCCGTCGTCGCTTGCTCTTCTTCGGCTCCGTAGGGCTGGACCCCGACGTCGGCAGGTGAGTTCTTCAGCCAGCGCAGCACGAGCGGCACTACGGCAAGCGCACCCGCTGCGATGAGGAGCGAGGCACCGCGCCAGCCCGGGCTCTGGGCAAGCACCGCGATGAAGGGCAGGAACACTAGCTGCCCGGCCGCGCTGCCCGCCGTCAGGATGCCGATCACCAGTCCGCGGTTCTTGGAGAACCACGTATTGGCGATGGTGGCCGCGAAAACCAGGGCCATGGAGCCGGTACCAAGTCCGATCAGCACGCCCCAGGTCAACAGGATCTGCCACGACTGGTTGACGAACACCGTCAGGGCGGAGCCGAGGCCGATCAGGCAGAGGGCAATCGAGGTGACGGTACGGATGCCGAAGCGTTCCATGAGCGCGGCAGCGAAGGGCGCCGTGAGGCCGAACAACACCAGGTTGATGCTGACGGCGAGCGACAGCACGGTGGTTGACCAGCCGAATTCCTGTTGCAACGGCACCATAAGTACGCCGGGGGCTGCACGGAATCCGGCTGCGCCCACAAGGGCCAGGAACGCGACGGCGGCGACCATCCAGGCGGGGTGGAGGCGCCGCTTCCGCGGAGTCTTGCCGGCTGGTTTGCCGGCGGAAAGTTCGGTGGGATTGGGTGCGGTCATACGGAGGGCTCCGATTCGTCCAGGAGGTCACGTCTGGCGGGGGCGGTGGCCAAGGCCAACGGGTGTTCGGATCGCGTGAGGCTATGCCAGCTGGTGTTGGCGGCGGTCAGGCGGGACCCACAATGGGAGCACGTATCGGCCGACGCGGTCGGCAGCCCGCAGCCGGTGTGGATCACGCGCATGTGGGCGTTGTCCGCCGGCGCATCGAGATGCTTTTCGGACCAGATGATGATGGCGTTCAAGACCGGCAAAGCATCTTCGCCCTTGGGGGTGAGGACGTACTCCTGGCGCGTGCGGGCGCCGTCCAGGTAGGGCCGTTGGACAAGGAGGCCTGCCTCGACCAGCCAGCCCAGTCTTTTGCTGAGGACGTTGTCTGCGATGTGGAGGCGGGTTTTGATGGCATCGAAGCGGCCGTTGCCGAAGAAGACTTCCCGTAACACCAGGCTTCCCCAGGGGTCCCCGAGGATATCGAGGCCGCGCGCCAGGCTGCACGTCCGCTCGGACCAATCGGATCGTAAAGGCATGGTTCGAGATTAGCTGGCTTTTCTAAAGAAAGCTAGGTGATTTGGAGGGGTTTTCAGTCGGTGATGTTGCCGATCGCCTGCTCGAGGTCCGCAATCAGGTCTTCGACGTCCTCGATGCCGCAGGAAAGCCGGATCAGGTTGACAGGCACGGCCAGCTCAGTGCCCTTGACCGAAGCGTGCGTCATCTCCGAGGGGTAGTTCATGAGGGACTCGATGCCGCCCAGGGACTCGGCCAGAGTGAAGACCTGGGTGGACTCTGCCACCTTGCGGGCCGCAGCTTCGCCGCCCTTGAACTGCACGGAAATCATGCCGCCGAACTTCTTCATCTGCTTGGCCGCGAGCTCGTGGCCCGGGTGGGAAGGCAGCCCCGGATACAGCACGGCTTCAACCTCGGGGCGCTCCAGCAACCACTCGGCCACGGCCTGGGCGTTCTCGCTGTGGCGGTCCATGCGCACGCCGAGCGTCTTGAGGCCACGCGTGGTCAGGAACGCATCCATGGGTCCGGACACGGCGCCGACAGCGAACTGCACGAAGCCGATCTTCTCTGCCAGTTCGGCGTCCTTGACCACGATCGCCCCGCCCACCACATCCGAGTGGCCGCCGATGTACTTGGTGGTCGAGTGGACCACGACGTCGGCCCCCAGGGCGAGCGGGGTCTGCAAGTAGGGGGACGCAAAGGTGTTGTCGACCACCAGGAGGGCACCGGCGTCGTGCGCTACTTTGGCGAGCGCTTCGATATCGGTGATCTTCATCATGGGGTTGGAAGGCGTTTCCACCCAGACGATGCGGGTCTTGTTCGCCGCGACGGCCGCGGCAACGGCGTTCAGGTTGGACATGTCCACTGGTGTGTTGCCGATGCCCCACTCACCGAGCACGCGGTTGATGAGCCGGTAGGTTCCGCCATACGCGTCGTTGCCGAGGACGATGTGGTCGCCGGGCCGGGCAACAGCACGGATCAGTGAGTCCTCCGCTGCGAGGCCCGAGCTGAAGCTGAAGGCGTGGGTGCCGCCTTCGAGCGCGGCGAGCTGTTCCTGCAGCGCATCTCGGGTGGGGTTGCCGCCGCGGCCATACTCGTAGCCGTCGCGCAAACCACCTATGCCGTCCTGGGCATACGTCGAGCTGAAGTGCAGCGGCGGAACCACGGCGCCGGTGCGCGGTTCGAACGCCTGGCCGGCGTGGACGGCACGCGTGTTGAATCCTGCTTCGTTTGCAGACATATGAACTCCTAGTGTCAGTTGCTCAGGTAGGCGAGAAGGTCGTGGCGGGTCAGGATGCCCACGGGAGCTCCAACGAACGTCACCATGACGGTGTCGACGTCGGACAGCAGCTCGCGTGCGGCGGAAATGGTCTCCAGGGAGCCGATCACGGGCAGGCGCTCCCCCATGTGCTCGGAGATCTTGTCGGTCAATTTCGCCTCGCCACGGAACAGCTTGGAGGTCAGCGTGCGCTCATCGACAGCGCCGAGCACCTCGCCCATGACCACGGGCGGCTCCTGCGAGAGGACCGGGATGTGCGAAACCCCGAATTCGTTCATGATGTTGATGACATCGCGGACGGTCTCGTTGGGATGGATGTGGACGAGGTCCGGCATTTCGCCGGTCTTGGACTTCAGGACCTCGCCCACCGAGGCTTCCTCGCCGCCGGAGAGGAAGCCGTAGGAACGCATCCACTTGTCGTTGAAGATCTTCGCCAGGTAGCCCCGGCCGGAGTCCGGCAGGATCACGACGACGACGGCTTCCTCGCCAAGGTCTTTGGCCACCTGCAACGCGGCAACCACTGCCATGCCCGAGGAACCCCCTACCAGGAGTCCTTCCTCGCGGGCCAGGCGCCTGGTCATCTCGAAGGAGTCGGCGTCGCTGACGGCGATGACATCGTCCGGCACAGTCTTGTCGTAGTTGGCCGGCCACATGTCCTCGCCGACGCCCTCCACGAAGTAGGGCCGCCCCGTGCCGCCCGAGTAGACCGAGCCTGCCGGGTCCGCGCCGATGACCTTGACGCGGCCGCCGTCGGACTCCGGCCGCTGGGCGGACACATCCTTGAGGTAGCGCCCGGTGCCGGTGATGGTGCCGCCCGTCCCGGCGCCGATCACGACGTGGGTGATCTTCCCGTCGGTATCACGCCAGATCTCGGGCCCGGTGGTTTCGTAGTGGCTGCCGGGGGCTGCGGGGTTGGAGAACTGGTCCGGCTTGTAGGCTCCGGGGATCTCCGACACGAGCCGGTCGGAGACGCTGTAGTAGCTTTGCGGGCTGTCCGGGGCCACGGAAGTAGGCGTCACGACAACTTCGGCGCCGTACGCCTGAAGTACGGCACGCTTGTCCTCGCCCACTTTGTCCGGGACAACAAAGATGCATTTGTAGCCCTTTTGCTGGGCCACCAGGGCGAGTCCGACGCCGGTATTGCCCGAGGTCGGTTCCACGATGGTTCCGCCCGGCTTGAGCTTTCCGTCCCGCTCCGCTTCCTCGATCATCTTCACCGCGATGCGGTCCTTGATGGAGCCACCGGGATTCACATATTCGAGCTTCACCAGAATGGTGGCTTTGATGTCCCCGGTCACGTGGTTGAGCTTGATGAGCGGTGTATTGCCAATGAGGTCCAGGACGGACTGGGCGTACTTCATAGGTACCAAGTTACCGCTTGGTCGGGACTGCTCCGGTGCAGCGGAGGCTCAGCACGTGGCACAGCTGACTCCGCCGGGCTCCGGCTGCTCGATCGTCGTCGGAGACTTGCCGGCGCAGAGCGAGATGGCGCCGGGTTCCATGCGGGGCCTTCAGCTTGTGGTCGCCGATGCCCGCGCCGCACGCGAGGAATTGCTCGGCCGCGGGGTCGAGGCCAGTGAAATCACCGTCTTCGACGAGCGCGACGGCGGCACGTTCTTCGGCTTCAGCGATCCGGACGGCAACACGTGGGCCGTGCAGGAACTCAAGGTCCGGGCCGAGAAGCCGCTGATTCCGGCGGAGTCCCGCGGGCGCTTCGGAGAGTAGTTTCGGGAGCGTAGGGCCAGCTCCGCGTAAAGGGCCGGCCCGAGCAACCCACTCACTCTGCCGGTGCAGTGCCTCCTGCCGAAGAGTCCGTCTGCCAGAGGCCAAGGATGTTGCCTTCGGTGTCCTTGAAATAGGCGTAGTAACCCATGCCCGGAACAGCATCCTTGCCTTTGACCACAGAACCGCCCGCACTCTCGATTTGGCCGAGCGAAGCCTCGATGTCTTCGACGTCAACGGTGATGATGGGCGTCTTCAATTCCTCTGTACGCGGGAACAGTGCACCATTGATGGCCCCTGGCGCGCTCGGCATGCCCGTCTGTGGGTCCGAAGGCGTGGTGATGGCGATCGTGTAGTCCATTTCCTGCATGGGGTTGAGCATCCAGCCGAAGGCACCCTGGTAGAAAGTGTTGGCCCGCTCCTTGTCGTCCGCGGGGATCTCGAAATGCACTACACCGGCCATTGCGTTCTCCTGAGATTGTCATGGAAGGCGCAGACGCCCCGCGCCACACGTGGAGTCTAGTCGTGTGGGTTTCGCGGCGTAAGGTCTTGAGCGCGGCTCTTTTCGAGTGTTGTCACACGAGCATGCGACCATGAATGAATGATCATCGTCGATGCCCCACCCGCCGCAGCGGCTGCGGCCGACGCATCAGTGCGATGGCACCCCGGCGGCCCCTTCGACCTCCTGCAGACCGTGGGAATCCTCATGCGCGGCAACGGCGATCCGTCCTTCGCTGCACGGCAGGACGGGGTGTGGATGGCCTTCACGACGCCGGACGGCCCGGCCACGCTGCGCCTCACCGCCGCGGGAACCGGCCAAGGCACCCGTGTCGATGCCCAGGCGTGGGGCCCCGGCGCGGGCTCCGCCATTGCCTCCGTGCCTGCGTTGTTGGGGAGCGGGGACGACTGGTCCGGCTTCGACGAGCCTGCGTTCCATGCCACCCTCCCGCGCATGGTCCGGGAAGCCCGACGCCGGAACCTCACCGTCCGTTTGCCCACCACCGGCCGCGTGGTGGACTCCCTCGTGCCCACGATTCTTGAGCAAAAGGTCACCACTATCGAAGCCCGCCGGGGCTACCGCTACCTGATGTACAGGTACGGCACCGCAGCGCCAAGCGCAGGCCGCCTCCCGACGTCGGGCCCGTCGGGGCTGCTCGTGGCGCCGACCGCCGCCCAATGGCTGGCCATCCCTTCGTGGGAATGGCACAAGGCAGGCGTGGGTCCCCAGCGTTCGGCGACGGTCATGCGGGCGCTGCGATCCGCCGTCGCGCTTGAACGACTCGCCTCACTCAGCGCGGTTGAAGCCGGGGCAAAGATGCAGACCATCCCGGGCATCGGCATCTGGACGGCGGCCGAGGTGGTCCAGCGGACCCATGGCTGCCCTGATTCGATCGCGGTGGGCGACTACCATTTGGCCTCGTACGTCGGTTATGCGCTCACAGGCAGGAAGACGGACGACGCCGGAATGATCGCCCTCCTGGAACCGTGGCGTGGGCACCGCCAGCGGGTAGTCCGGATGCTGGGGCTCAGCGGCTTCCGCAAGCCGACCTTCGGACCACGGATGACCATCCAGGACCACCGAGGACACTAACGCCACCAACGCCCCCCAACGCGGGGTCACTTACGGCCCATGTTGCCGCCCAGCATGGGCCGTAAGTGACCCCGCGTTCGGAGTTTCGCGCGTTTGATCCGGACAATCAGGCCAGAGAACCCTTCGGCCAGATCATCGGCGTTGGCCTTGAAGTAGGACCAGCCGGCATTGGTGAACGCTTCGTCCCTCCGGTTGTCCCGTGTCTGCTGTTCCCGCGTGAGATGTGGTGCGCCGTCGTACTGCACGGCGATCCGAAACCGCCGGTACCCCAGGTCCGCGGACGGCGACCACGGATCGTCCGGGTCGAGGCGGAGCTGCAGTTCCGGTTCAGGCAATCGCGCATCCGACATTGCGAGCCGCAGGAATGTCTCCTGAAACGAATCTGCTCCAACCCGCATGTCTTCAAGGGCAAGCCGGGCCTTCTCCACGCCTTTCATGTTCGGATGCTGCCGGATCAGGAGCCGCAATCCTTCCTTGGTGGCGTAGGCCTCCGTCCTTCCTTCAAGGCCAGGCCGAGGCCTACGGATCAGCTGATCGCCCATGGCAATCACGTACCGCAGCGGCAACTGATGCGCCAGGTCAAGCCACGTCCGGGACGGGGAGGACACCGGGATACCGTCTATCTCCGTGACTTCGCCCTGGAGGACACGGACTCGGTGCCCCGTCACCCCGGTCCGGCGGACCCGGGGAAGCTCATGGGGCTTGCTCAGGTGGACCGTCTCGCAGTCGCCCAGCCACGGAGGAAGGCCGAGCCGGGTCAGTACCGCGGCGCTCTCATGGGACACCCAGGCGCCCGGTGTTGCCGCGGCAAGGACCCGCGCCTGTTCGGCAAACTCAAAGTCACGACCCGCAGGCAAGTAGATCAGCCGCCCGCCGTCGGACATATCCCTGGCCCGGAGCCGCTTCGGAGCGACGCCAAGCACGCGGGATTCATAGACCGTGAAAGGACGGTTACTGAGTTCCTCCGGCAGCGGCATGATGCGGACCATGGGATCCAGTTTGTCCGCAATTTGACCCCGCGTTGGAATTAGAGTCCGAGGCGGGCGATCGCTTCTTCGCGCATGTCGATCTTGCGCACCTTGCCGGACACCGTCATGGGGAAGCTCTCCCTGATGTCGACGTAGCGGGGGATCTTGTAGTGGGCCAGTTTGCCTCGGCAGAACTCCTGCACCCCTTCCAGGTCCAAAGCCGCTCCCGGTTTGAGGATGATGCACGCCATCAACTCCTCGCCGTACTTGGGGTCAGGCACCCCGATGACTTGGACGTCCTGGATGGCGCGATGGCGATACAGGAACTCCTCGATTTCGCGGGGATAGATGTTCTCCCCTCCGCGGATGACCATGTCCTTCATGCGGCCTTCGATGATGATGAAACCGTCCGGGTCCATCCGGGCGAGGTCGCCGGTGTGCATCCAGCCGTCGTCGTCGATGGCCTCGGCTGTCTTCTCCGGCTGGCCCCAATACCCGGCCATCACGGCGTAGCCCCGCGTGCACAGCTCGCCGATCCCTCCGCGTTCCAGGGTTTCGGCGGTGCCCGGATCCACGATCTTGGACTCGAGCCTGGGCATCGTGCGCCCTACAGTCGTGGTCCTTTGCTCCAGGGTGTCGGCCGCGAGGGTCATGGTGGATACGGGAGAAGTCTCGGTCATGCCGTAGCAAATGGCCACGTCCCGCATGTTCATCTCGGCGATGACACGCTCCATGACCTCGATAGGGCATAGTGAGCCGGCCATGACGCCGGTACGCAGCGTCGAGAGGTCGTAGGACGCGAAATCCGGCAAAGCCAGCTCGGCGATGAACATCGTGGGCACGCCATACAGCGAGGTCCCGCCGAAATCCTGCACGGCTTCCAGCGCTGCGGCCGGGGTGAATCCGCGGCCGGGAATAATGGTGGCCGCGCCGAAGCTCAGGGCGTTCAGGTTCCCGATGACCATGCCGAAACAGTGGTAGAAAGGCACCGGAAGGACCACGCGGTCGCGTTCCGTGTATCCCAACAGCCTGCCGATTTGGTTGCCGTTGTTGAGGATGTTGTGGTGCGTCAGGGTGGCGCCCTTGGGGAAGCCCGTGGTCCCCGAGGTGTATTGCAGATTGATGGGATCGTGCGGGTCCAGCTCCGCCATCCGAGCCTTGAGCGCTGAGGGGACGACGTCGTCCGCCCGCTTGAGCAGTTCGGCGTACGTCAGCTCGGCGTCAGTTTGCGGTTCGCCTGCGTTAAGCATGTCCAGTCCCAGATCGGGAAGAAACACGAGCTCCCGAAGCTCAGGGCAACTGGTCAAGGCGTCCCGGGCCATGGCCACATAGTCACTGTTCTTGTCCGATGGCGCGGCCACCAGCATCCGCATGCCGTTCTGGCGGACCACGAATTCGAGTTCATGGCTGCGGTAGGCCGGATTGACGTTGACCAGGATCGCCCCGACCTTCGCCGTGGCGTATTGCAGGATGGTCCATTCGGCGCAATTCGGGCTCCAGATGCCTACCCTGTCACCCTTCGCGACGCCCATGGCGAGCAGCGCACGCGCGAGGCGATCGACGTCGTCGTTCAGTTTTTCGTAGCTCCAGCGCCTGGCCTCATCGCCCGGCACCACGGCGGCTTCGATGAGCGCGTCCCGCAACGGAAACCGCGCCGCGACGCGTTCGAAGTTGGCGCCGATGGTCTCTTCAAGCAGCGGGACGTCAGTGTCCCCGGCTGTGTAGGAAAGCATGAACGCACGCTACCAACTCCGGGGGGCCAAGAGAAGACTTTTGCTTGGAAGTCCTACAAAATATTTCAGGGCCTTGGCGGGCCAGCCGGTAATGTGAATCCCATGAGTGCACCCATTGACCTGCAGGCCACGTTCATCCCCAACGACGGCGAATTCTTCCGCGTCAAGCTCGCGCTGGAAATCGCGATCGACGAAGTGGTCAACGAACCCGGCTGCATCCGCTACGAGCTCACCGAAGCCAACGAGGACAAGCTGGTCCTGACCGAACAGTGGGCATCCGAGGAGCACCTCGACACCCATTCCAAGGGCATCGCCGTCCAGGACCTCAACGAATCCCTCAGCGCCCTGCTCGCGGAGCCGGTGAAGCTCGAGCGCCTCTAACTAGCATCGGCTCTTGCCCACTGGAAAGTGGGCAACAGCCGATGGCGTTTGCTAGGAGTTTTCGGCGCGCTGCTTTGCGATGTGCGCGTGGACCTCATCCATGTCGAGACCCTTGACGGCCTCGATGACCTGCTCCAGCTGTGGTCCGTTCAGTGCGCCCGGCTGGGAGAACACGAGGACCTTTTCGCGGAAGGCCATGAGCGTGGGGATCGAGGAGATACCGGCTTCGGCGGCCAGCTGCTGCTCGGCCTCGGTGTCCACCTTGGCGAAGAAGACATCGTCATGCTTCTCGGAAGCGGCTTGGTAGGTGGGGGCAAACTGCCTGCAAGGGCCGCACCACGCAGCCCAGAAATCCACCAGGACAATGTCATTGCCCTCGATGGTCGATGCGAACTGCTCGCCGGTGATGTCAACTGTAGCCATGCTTCCACGGTACGCGACCGCACCGCCTAAGTCGCGCTTGTTCGCTACCCGGCAAACCGGGAATAAAGCACGACGCCGGGCAGCTCGTTTGGGGCCGCCCGGTACCGTCGGCTAGTGCCAGAGGTGCGGGGCGGCCTTCCTGGCACCGGGGAGCGCGTTGTTCTCGCGCCACTCGTGGATCCATTCCGGAAGCTCGAGGTCCGCGGGGGGCTCGCCGAACTCGGCCAGGATTTCCTCCTGGCTCACGGGCCGGCCCTTGGCGACAAGCCGTGTGGCGATGTGCGCGCGGGCGTAGATCTCGCCGTCGGCCACCATTCGTTGTTCAAAGTAGATCGCCTTTGAATCGAGCCCGATGATCTTGGACTCGATGGTGTATTGCTGCCAGAGCTGCAACGACTTCCGGAACGCGATGGTCTCCCCAGCTGCCACGGGGCTCCAGCGGCGTCTGCGCATCTTTTGCCAGATCCCCGCGCGCACCATGAGGTCGAAGCGTCCAAGATCCATCAGCGAGAAATACATGCCGTTGTTGACATGCATCGCAATGTCGATGTCCGTGGGCAGCACTCGCATGGGCAAGGAAGACGTGCCCCAAACGCTGAGCCGGCTCCGCCTGGACGAGGTGAACAAGAGCAAGAGGGTTCGGAGAAGCAAATGCATAACCGCAATGTTACTCCCCAGTAACATTTCGGGACAGCCCCGTTTTGTGTGTCGCTACATGGCATGTCGTTTACCGCCGGTTCACATGCCGAGGGAAGAATGTCTGAAAACAAATTGCAGAAGGCACCAAGGAGATCCCGTGAGCACCACCCAAACCATCAGGACACACGCAGAGGTGTGGCCGGAACTTCCGCTTCACCAGGAGCTCGTGTTGCAGGACACCCGCGGCAACAGGATCGTAGGCACCTTGGACGGCATGACCGAGGATCGCAGCACGCTCTGGATCCAGTTGTCCGGAGGCCTGGGCCGGCAACTCGTCCATCACCAGGACGGTTACTGGCTGGAACCGGGCAGCGCGAGCTAATCGGGCTTTCGTTTTCGACACGCAAAGTCCCTGTCGACACCGGAATTCGTGCGTCGAGAATCCACCAGCGCCGCGCAGAGGATTTTCCGCGTCGAACGGCCCCGCGCGCCTCGAACGGGGCCTCCCCAGAAAACACGGACAAAAAAATCCCCGGAACCATTGGTTCCGGGGATTTAATTTTGTGGCAGATGAGGGATTCGAACCCCCGTAGGCGTTGCCAGCTGATTTACAGTCAGCCCCCTTTGGCCGCTCGGGTAATCTGCCGAACTTCAAAGAAGTCACTCCCGATCATCGTTTCGTTTCCGATCCGGTAAGCGCGAGCAAGACAACCTTACAGAACTTCTGCCGAAGAATCGAATCGAGCCCTCAAGGGCCCAAAATCGGCGGAAATCTCAGGCTAACCAAGTATCCGTCCTGCAAGTTTGGCCTCGAAACTGGCCGCCTGCTCCAGGGTGATCTGGTTGAGCTGCACGGCCCGCAACAAGTCCGCGTGGACGCCATCCATCCGCGACGCCGCGTCCGGGACCGGGCTCAGGACCACGGAGGCGGCGAGCGCTGCGGCTGCAACCGCGCCTGCGGCCGTGGCGGCAGCGACTCCGATTGAACCGGCGGCGGCAGCGGCTGACTTGGTGACGTATCGGACGGCCTGGTTGCTCATGGTGCTCCTTTTCAGGACGGGCTCTTCAAACTGATACAACTCTGTCGGGGCTGTCTCAGTTCCGGCCATGCGTGTGCTGTGAGCGAACTGTGAACGTTCAGCACACGCCGGGCGCTTCCGTACTAGGCTGGATGGCAGACAAAACCGCCCGTTTCCGGGCCACCCCCAACGATCACAAGGAGAGTCATGGCAGGCGAATCCACATTCGACGTCGTCAGCAAGGTAGACAAGCAGGAAGTCGCCAACGCGCTCCACCAGTCCCAGAAGGAAATCGCACAGCGATACGACTTCAAGGGCGTCGGCGCTGAGATCGACTTCAGCGGCGAGAAGATCCTCATGAAGGCCAACTCGGAGGACCGCATCCTCGCTGTCCTGGACGTGTTCCAGTCCAAGCTCATCAAGCGCGGCATCTCCCTGAAGTCCCTCGACCAGGGCGAGCCTTACCCCTCCGGCAAGGAATTCCGCCTGGAGTGCTCCATCAAGGAGGGCATCGCCCAGGACATCGCGAAGAAGATCAACAAGATCATCCGCGACGAAGCCCCGAAGTCCGTCAAGTCCCAGATCCAGGGCGACGAGCTCCGCGTCACCTCGAAGTCCCGCGATGACCTGCAGGAGACCATGAACATCCTCAAGAAGTTCGAAGAGGCCGATCTCCAGTTCGTGAACTTCCGCAGCTAGGACTTCGTTGCGACCCAAGCCGCCATCCGGAAGTACGACGACGGCGCGTTGCCCCCTGAGCGGGCAACGCGCCGTCGTCGTCGTTAATGGAGACAGGCGCGTCACTCCAGGCAACTTTTTGGGGTCGAGGCCTGGCGAAGGCCCCGGGATTCCGCGACTGCACCGATCCGCGGAGGTCAAAAGACTGCGGCGCGTGACATCCACCCCAAAATAATTACGACACGTTTCTTTTGCGCAATCACTTCCAGCGGGTACTGTACTTCCTTAGGCGAGCCTAAGTGTGGCTCCCCTAACGAAGGATTCCACATGACCGCGAACTTCCTGATCGGCCTGCGCGAGGGCCTTGAAGCCACCCTCGTTGTGGTCCTGCTCATGGCCTACCTGGTCAAGACGGGACGCCGCTCGCTGCTCCCCCGGCTCTGGGCCGGCGTCGGCATCGCCGTGGCCGTATCCATCGCCTTCGGCGCCTTGCTCACCTTCGGTCCGCAGGGACTGACTTTCGCTGCGCAGGAGGCGATCGGGGGCGGATTGTCCATTGCCGCCGTCGGGCTCGTCACCTGGATGGTCTTCTGGATGGCGCGCACTGCCCGCAGCCTCGGCGGCGAGTTGAAGTCCCAAGTGGACAAGATGGCCGACGGCGCCGCGTGGGGCCTCATGGTCGTGGCTGCACTCGCGGTGGGCCGCGAAGGGCTTGAGACGGCGCTGTTCCTTTGGGCTGCTGCCCAGGCCGCCGGGGAATCGTCGCAGCCGCTGCTCGGTGCGCTGCTCGGGCTGGCCGTTGCTGCCGGGCTCGGATACTTGCTGCACCGCGGAGTCCTCAAGGTCAATCTCTCCCGGTTCTTCACCTGGACGGGAGTCGGCCTCATCGTGATCGCGGGCGGCGTGCTGGCATATGGCATCCATGACCTCCAGGAAGCCGGGATCCTGCCTGGGCTCCACACCCTCGCGTTCGACGTTTCCGCAGCAATCCCGCCGTCGTCCTGGTACGGCACCCTGCTGAAGGGCACCCTCAACCTGTCCCCGGCCACCACGTGGCTCGAAGCCGGGGCCTGGCTGCTGTACGTGATCCCTGTGCTCTATTTCTACATCCGCACCAACGGTTCCTCGCCGCAACAGTCCACCGGCAACGCCCCCACGGCCCAAGCCGCCAACGCTGCCTAAAAGCTTCCCGCACCCCACAACAGAAGGAAACCCCCATGCCTGGCACTCCCCTGCCCAAAATGTCCCTGCCCACAACGGCTTCACGCCGCCGGACGTCGCTCGCCATCGTCGCCGCTGCCGCCGCCGTGCCGCTCGTCCTCACCGGCTGCACGGATAACACCAAGACGCCGGGCGCCAGCGCCTCCGCCGGAGCGATCCAGGTCACCAGCACCAAAACCGAATGCAAAGTCTCCACGGGCAGCGTCCCCAGCGGCAACCTGAGCTTCGCGGTCAAGAACGACGGCACTGAAATTACCGAGTTCTACCTCCTCGCAGAGGACGGCCTGCGGATCGTCGGCGAAGTGGAGAACATCGGTCCCGGCCTGACCCGCAACCTGGTGGTCACTGCTCCCGCGGGCAAGTACACCACCGCCTGCAAGCCCGGCATGCAGGGCGACGGTATCCGTGCCGCCTTTGAGGTCACGGACTCCGGAAACAAGACCGGCGTCGATGCCGATTTCCAGAAGCTTGTGGACACTGGGGTCCAGCAGTACACGGCGTACGTCAAAGACCAGACTGAGCAGCTTGTGACCGGCACCAAGGCCTTCGCCGATGCCTACGCGGCGGGGGACGTAACGAAGGCCCGCGAACTGTACGCCGCAACCCGCATGCACTGGGAACGGATCGAACCCGTAGCGGAATCCTTCGGGGACCTCGACCCCAAACTCGACGCCCGCGAAGCCGACCTTGAACCGGGCCAGGAATGGACCGGCTGGCACCGCGCGGAGAAGGACTTGTTCCCGCCGTCGGGCTACACAGCGCTGACGCCCACCGAGCGGGCCAAAATCGCCACGCAGCTCGTTTCCGACACCGAGGAGCTCGGCAAGCGCACCCGCACAGTGGTGCTCTCCGCGGACAAGCTCGGCAACGGAGCCAAGGAACTCCTGGACGAAGTCGCGCGCGGCAAGGTCACAGGCGAGGAAGAAATCTGGTCCCACACGGACCTCTGGGACTTCCAGGCCAACATCGACGGCGCCCGGATAGCGTTCGAAAACCTCAAACCTGCGCTCGCGCAGAAAGACCCGGCCCTGGCCACGAGCCTCGACGGGAAGTTCGCTGCCCTTGAGGCCGAACTCAAGAAGCACGCCAAGGGTGACGGCTTCGCGTACTACAACGAACTCAGCCCCGCCGAGGTCCAGCAGCTCGCCGCGCTGGTCGACGCCTTGGGAGAGCCGTTGTCCAAGCTCACCTCAGCCGTGGTCCTGTGAGCGGCTGCCCTTTCAACCACGAGACCGCTGAGGCGCCCGACGGCGGGACCCAGGCTGCCGCCGTCGGGCCGGCCAATGCGGCCGTTGCGTCCGCTGCCAAGGACGACGACGGCAAGCGCGGCATGTCCCGTCGCGGACTGTTCTCCCTCGCCGGCGTGGGCGGTGTCGGTGCAGTGGCAGGCCTTGCCGCCGGGTACCTCAGCCATGACGCAGTGGCAGCTGAGGCGGCCCCGGCCAGTGCTGCGAGCGACGTCGTTCCTTTCTATGGCGAACGCCAAGCCGGGATCATCACTCCCGCCCAGGATCGCCTCCACATCGCTGCCTTCGACGTGACGGTCGAGGACCGCGCCGCACTGATCCAGCTCCTGAAGGACTGGACCGCCGCGGCCGAAGCCATGACCACCGGTCGCACGACCGGCGCGACTGGCGCCGTCGACGGCCCCTACGACGCGCCGCCTGAAGACACCGGGGAAGCCTTCGATCTGGCGGCCGGCAAGCTGACGTTGACGTTCGGCTTTGGCCCGGGCCTCTTCGAAAAGGACGGCAAGCCGCGCTTCGGGCTGGAGGGCCGCAGGCCCGATGCCCTGATCGACTTGCCGCATTTCCCCGGCGATGCCCTCGAGGCCGCGCGTACCGGCGGCGACATTGTGGTCCAGGCCTGCGCCGACGATCCGCAGGTCGCCGTGCACGCGATCCGGAACCTCGCACGCATCGGCTTCGGCAAGGTGCGCGTCCGCTGGTCCCAGCTGGGGTTCGGCCGCACCTCGTCGACCTCCCTGGCCCAGACCACCGCGCGCAACCTCTTCGGCTTCAAGGACGGCACGGCCAACCTGAAGTCGGAAGACACAGCACTCCTCAACGAGCACGTCTGGGCCACCGCCGGAACCCGCCCGGGTGAAGCGTGGATGGCGGGAGGCAGCTACCTTGTCTCCCGCCGGATTCGGATGCATATCGAGATCTGGGACCGGACCTCGCTCCGCGAACAGGAAGGGCTGATCGGCCGCACGAAAGGTGCCGGAGCGCCGTTGTCCGGAGGGGAAGAATTCACGGTGCCGGACTTCGCAATCAAGGGCCGCGATGGCGAGCCGCTGATTCCCATCGATTCCCACGTCCGCCTCGCCCACGCGGACCAGAACAACGGCGTGAAGATGCTTCGCCGCGGATACAACTACGCCGACGGTTCGGACGGGCTCGGCCACCTCGATGCAGGCCTGTTCTTCATCGCCTTCGTCAAGGACCCGCGGACGCACTACGTGCCCATGCAGATGACGATGGCAAAGAGCGACAAGCTGGCCCTGGAGTACCTCAAGCACACGGGCTCCGGCCTGTTCGCGGTGCCTCCGGGCATCAAGGCGGGCGGCTTCATTGGTGAGGGCTTGTTCGCATGAAGCCGCCCGTCGTCGGACGCGGCCGGTAGGGCGATCTACGGGACCGCTGGCTAGGAAAGCGGCCGTCCGGCCATCCGTTCGAGCCGCTCGATGCGCTCACGCATGGGCGGGTGGGTGGCGAACAGCTTGGTCATGGCACCGCCGCGGAACGGGTTGGCAATCATCAGGTGCGAAGTATTCACGAGGCGCTGATCCTGCGGCAGCGGCACCTGCTTCACGCCTGCTTCGATCCTGCGGAGGGCTGAGGCGAGCGCCAGCGGATCGCCGGTGAGCTCCGCGCCGTCGTGGTCGGCGTCGTACTCCCTGGTGCGGGAAATGGCGAGCTGGATCAGCGAGGCGGCAAACGGCGCCAGGAGGGCCATGGCGATCATGGCAAACGGGTTGGCGTTCCGCCGGTCCCCGCCGCCGAAGAACAGCAGCATTTGGCCCACCGAAGTAATGACGCCGGCGACGGCGGCCGCGATGGACGAAGTGAGGATGTCGCGGTTGTAGACGTGCATGAGTTCATGCCCGAGGACGCCGCGGAGTTCGCGCGCGTCGAGCAAGTTCAAGATCCCCGCGGTGCAGCACACGGCGGCGTTCTTGGGATTGCGTCCCGTGGCGAAGGCATTGGGGGTCATGGTCGGAGAAACGTAGATCCGCGGCATGGGTTGGTTGGCCCGCACGGAGAGCTCCCGGACGATTTGGTACAGCTGCGGAGCCTGTGCTTCCGAAACCGGGTACGCGGCCATGGAGCGGATGGCGATCTTGTCGCTGTTCCAATATCCATAAGCCGTTGTCGCGACGCCGATCACTGCCATGATCCAGATGGGCGACGCACTGCGGGTGCCCACACCGATCACGGCACCAAGACCCAGCAGCACCGCCCAGAGCACACCGAAGAGCGCTGCGGTCTTCAGGCCATTGTGATGATTATGCACTTCACTACTTTCTTGCAGTACGGCTTTTGGTTCTGTTCCGATTAACGCCGACGGCGGCCCGGACGTTCCGCCCAACTAGCTCGCATTTGTTGTCGTTCTGAACCACCATAACGACAACAACTGCGAGCTAGTTGGGCGCGGGGCTGGGTCCGGGCTAAGGCACCGGGTGGAGCGAATCGTACTGGAGGAATCCACGCTGACCGCGCGCCACCAGCCAGGCAAGCACTGCGCACAGCACGCCGCCGAGGAGCAGCACCCAGCCCTCGCTGAGAACTTTCGTGACTCCACCGGCGAGCATGTCGCCCACTCGCGGACCACCGGAAACCACCACAATGAACACGCCTTGCAACCGTCCCCGCATATGGTCCGGAGTGGCCGATTGCAGGATGGTGGTGCGGAAGACCGCGCTGACGGAGTCCGAGATCCCGGCAAGGGCACAACACAAGGCCGCCGGGATGATCCACAGCGTGACGCCATCGCGCCCTGCGTCCCCGGCCAGGACCACCACCAGCCCGAAGGCCGCTATGGAGAAGCCCCATCCGGCGACGGACCACACCACCGCGCTCCCCTGGCGCCGCACCCTCCCCAGGGGCCCGGAGAACAGTCCCGCCAGGAAGGCGCCGACGGCCACGGACGCGAGCAGCACACCCACAGTGGTGTCACCGCCCCCGATCATCGTGGCTCCGATCGCGGGCATGAGGGCACGGGGCTGGGCGCAGATCATCGCAATGAGGTCGATGATGAACGTCATGCGAAGGTTGGGCCGGGTGCCCAGGAAACGGAAGCCCTCGACGACGGAGCGCAGCCCGGGTGCCGACGCGTTCTCCGCCGCGGGAAGGGCCGGGAGCTTGAACAGGCTCCACAGCGCGAAGGCGAAGCTGAGCGCATCGATCGTGTAGGTCCAGCCAAAACCGCTCGACGCGACCAGCACACCGGCCAGCAGGGGGCCTGCCGTCATGGAAATGCCCATGTTGAGCATGCTCAACGCGTTGGCGGCGGGCAGCAGTTCCTTGCGGACCAGCAAGGGAATAATGGCGCTGCGTGCCGGTCCGTTGATGCCCTGCGCGCCGCTCTGGATAGCGACGAGGAGGAACAGGATCCAGACATTGTTGAGCTGGAACCAGGCCTGGAGTGCCAGGGCCACGCTGCAGGCCCACAGGACGAGGGACGCAACAATGGCGACCTTCCGCCGGTCATAGGCATCCGAAAGGGCGCCGCCGAACAAGCCCGCAATCACCAGCGGAACCAGGGCAAAGATGCTGAGCAGTCCCACGTAGAGGCTCTGTTGGGTGATGCTGTAGACCTCGAGGCTCACGGCAACCAGGGTCAGCTGGGATCCGACCATCGACACCGAAGACCCCAGCCACAGGCGGCGGAATGCGGGGCTTTCGCGAAGCGGGGTCATGTCAGCCAGGAGTTTTGCCACCGTCCAACCCTACCCACCAAGCCATCCGCCCTCCCGGAGCGCCGCGGGGGCAGGGTTCGCAGCTGCGGTGCGGTCCGCCGTCGGGCCCGAGTCCGGGCCGCGAGCGGGGTGCCGTCGTGCCCGAGTGCCGCCCGCCGTCGGCGGGTTCATCCGAAGTTAGCCTCACCTTATTGTGAAGTACTCATAATAAGTGCTTCAATGGGCGTATGGCAGATCACACGGCAGACCAGGAAGCGTGGGCTTCCGCCCTGCATTCCCACGGACGCCGCGTGACCAAGCAGCGTCTTGCGGTTCTTGCTGCCGTTCAGCACAATCCACATTCCCCGGCCGAAGGCATCCTGGCTGCCGCGCGCAAGGAACTTCCCGAACTGACAGCGCAGTCTGTTTATGTGGTGCTGAGCGACCTCACGGACCTACAGATGCTGCGACGGTTCGAACCGCCCCACTCTCCCGCGCTGTATGAGACCCGGGTGGGCGACAACCACCACCACGCCGTCTGCATCAGTTGCGGCCGGGTGGAGGATGTCGACTGTGCCGTCGGCCATGCCCCCTGCCTCACCCCGCACTGGGATGAGCACTCCAAACCCATGACCATCCAGATCGCAGACGTCCTGTACCAAGGCATCTGCCAGGACTGCCAGGCCAAACAACAGCTTCCTACTCACACGCAAGTAACCACGAAATAGGAGAACGATGACCGCGAACATCTCGACCACCCAGTCGGGCGCCCCCGTCACCTCGGACGCGCATTCCAAGTCCGTTGGTGCCGATGGTGCCATCATCCTGACCGACCACTACCTGGTGGAAAAGCTCGCCCAGTTCAACCGCGAGCGCGTCCCGGAGCGTGTTGTCCACGCCAAGGGCGGCGGCGCTTTCGGTACCTTCAAGACTTCCTCGGATGTTTCCAAGTACACCAAGGCTGCTTTCCTGCAGCCCGGTGTCGAGACGGACATGCTCATCCGCTTCTCCTCCGTCGCAGGCGAGAACGGGTCCCCCGACACATGGCGCGACCCCCGCGGATTCGCCGTCAAGTTCTACACTTCCGAGGGCAACTACGACCTCGTGGGCAACAACACCCCGGTGTTCTTCATCCGCGACGGCATCAAGTTCCCGGACTTCATCCACTCCCAGAAGCGCCTCCCGGGCACCCACCTGCGCGACGCCGACATGCAGTGGGACTTCTGGACCCTCTCCCCGGAGTCCGCACACCAGGTCACTTGGCTCATGGGCGACCGCGGCCTGCCGGCTTCCTGGCGTGAAATGCAGGGCTACGGCTCGCACACCTACCAGTGGATCAACGCCGAGGGCGAGCGCTTCTGGGTCAAGTACCATTTCAAGTCCAACCAAGGCGTCAAGACCATCACGGGCGACCAGGCTGAAGAGCTGGCCGGTTCGGACGCGGACTTCTACATCCGCGACCTCCAGGAGAACATTGCCGCCGGCAACTTCCCGTCGTGGGAACTGCACGTCCAGGTCATGCCTTACGAGGACGCGAAGACCTACCGCTTCAACCCGTTCGACCTCACCAAGGTGTGGCCGCACGCGGACTACCCGCTGATCCACGTTGGCACCATGGAGCTCAACAAGAACCCGGAAAACTACTTCGCGCAGATCGAGCAGGCCACCTTCGCGCCGTCGAACTTCGTTCCGGGCATCGCCGCCTCCCCGGACAAGATGCTGCAAGCCCGCATCTTCTCCTACGCCGACGCACACCGCTACCGCGTGGGCACCAACCACGCCCAGATCCCGGTAAACCAGCCGAAGAACCAGGTCAACAACTACAGCCAGGACGGCGCGGGACGCTACCTGTTCAACGCTCCTTCGGTTCCGGTCTACGCACCGAACTCCGTGGGTGGCCCGGCTGCTGTTGAGCCGCAGAACCCGGCCGACGGCTGGGAGAACGACGGCGAGCTGACGCTCTCCGCACACTCCCTGCACGCCGAGGACGGCGACTTCGTCCAGGCCGGCGCGCTCTATCGCGAGGTGTACGACGACGGCGCCAAGGCCCGTCTGCTGGACACCATCACCGGCGCCGTCGGTGGCGTCAAGAGCGCCCACATCAAGGAACGCGCCATCCAGTACTGGACCAACGTGGACGCCGAACTCGGTGCCAAGCTGCGCGCCAACCTCGGCGCGGGCGAAGGCGAGTCGGCCGCGGAAGCAGCCAACAAGCTGTAACAACGGCCTCCAACGAAGCAACCCCGCTACGGAATTTACGTGGCGGGGTTGCTTTTTTTGGCATGAATAGCGGGTCTTGTTTAGCGTTCCTCGGCGGGTTTTCCACATAGCAAGCAGTGGCTCTGGCTAGCTCGGCATGGTGATCCATAGGATCCTTACATGAGCACATTTACCGGGATCCCCGCAGAGGCGATCGCCTTCTATGCCGAACTTGAAGAGAACAACAACCGCGAATGGTGGCTGGAGCACAAAGACATCTACGACTCCGCCGTGAAGGAGCCATTGACGCTGTTATTGGACGAGCTTGAGCCACGATTCGGGCCGGGCAAGGTGTTCCGTCCGAACCGGGATATCCGTTTTTCCCAGGACAAGTCCCCCTACAAGACGGCACAGGGAGCGTTTGCGGCAGACAAGGAGGGCGTCGGCTTCTACCTCCAGCTCAGTGCAGACGGCCTGTTGGTCGGGGGTGGATGCCACTCGCGCACCCCGGAGCAGATTGCCCGTTTCCGCGCAGCCACGGATTCGCCGGCCAGCGGGGAGCAACTGCAGAAGATCGTCGATTCCATCGCCGCGGCAGGTTTCGCGGTGGAAGGCGAGAAGCTCAAGACCGTGCCTCGTGGTTTCGACAAAGACCATCCCCGGGCCGAGCTTCTGAAGCACAAGTCGTTGTCCGCAGGCATGACCTTGGGCGAACCGGAATGGATGTCCAAGCCCTCGGCCAAAGAAGAAATCGCCAAGCGTTGGGAGGTACTGCGCCCGCTTGTGGAATGGGTCAACGAACACGCGGCGCCGTAAGCGTAGGGCCGTGAATCTAGCCAAGCAGTGAGCCCGGTCCCGGGATCAAACCTTGCTGAGGCTGTCTTCGTCGTCGCCGCTCTTGTCGGAAGCCGCGGCCTTGTCGGACATAGCGGCGTTCCCGGCCACAGCGGCTTTCGCCGATGCGAACTTCTCGTTCAAGCGGGAGTGGCGCTGTCCATAGGCAAAGTAGATGGCAAGTCCGATTGCCAGCCAGATGGCGAAGAAGATCCAGGTCTCCACTGCCAGGTTTGTCATCAGGTAGACGCACAGGACGGCAGAGACCACGGGAAGCACCTTGCCGAACGGAACCCGGAAAGCCGGCTTCAGATCTGGACGCTTCTTACGCAGGACCAGGATGCCCAGGCTCACCATGACGAAGGCCGAAAGGGTACCTATGTTGATCATTTCCTCGAGAAGATCCACGTTGGTCAGGCCAGCGACGATTGCCACGGCAGCGCCGCAGATGATCTGGAGGCGGACCGGCGTCGAACGCTTGGCACTGGTCTTGGACAGCGCGCGCGGGAGCAGGCCGTCACGGCTCATGGCAAGGACCACCCTGGCCAGGCCCATGAGCAGCACCATGATGACGGTGGTCAAACCGATGAGCGAGCCAAACGCAATGACCTTGGCCGCGTCGGTGTTTCCAACCGCCTCGAAGGCCGTGGTCAGGGTGGGGTTCTTGGCTTCGGCCAGTTGGGTGTAAGACACCATGCCGGTCAGGGCCAGGGAGACCAGGATGTACAGCAGCGTCACCAGCGCCAGGCCGCCGAAGATGCCCCGTGGCAAGGTCTTCTGCGGGTTCTTGACCTCTTCCGCTGAGGTGGCGACAACGTCGAAGCCAATGAAGGCAAAGAACACCAACGCTGCGCCGGCAAAGATGCCCAGCGTTCCGTACTGCGCCGGAACCGCACCAGTGAGGAAGCCGAAGAAGGACTGCTTCATGACATCCGCGCCGTCGTTGCCCCCGGTAGGCTGCGATGCCGGGACGAAGGGCGCGTAGTTGGAGAACTTCACGTAGGTGAACCCGACAACAATCACGAACAGCACCACGGCGATCTTGATCAGCGTGAACACGTTGCCCACCCGTGCGGAGAGCTTCGTGCCAAGCACCAGGAGCACCGTGAAGATCGCGACAATCAGGAAAGCGCCCCAATAGAGATCCACGCCGGCGATGTTCACGGCCGGAGGCATATCCACACCCATGAGCGCAAAGACTTTGCTCAAGTAGATTCCCCAGTACTTGGCGATCACCGCAGCAGCGGTAAAGAGTTCAAGGATGAGGTTCCAACCAATGATCCAAGCGAGGACTTCTCCCATCGTGGCGTAGGTGAAGACGTAGGCGGACCCAGCAACAGGGATCGCGGTAGCGAATTCGGCGTAGCACATGATGGCCAAGGCACACGTGACGGCCGCGACGGCGAAGGAAATCGTGACGGCCGGGCCGGCGAAGTTCGCAGCCGCCTTGGCACCGACGGAGAAGATCCCGGCGCCGACGGCAACGGCGACGCCCATGATCATCAGATCCCACGTGCTGAGGGAACGCTTGAGCTTGCGTCCGGGCTCATCGGCGTCCGCAATGGACTGCTCGATCGATTTGGTCCGGAAGAGGTTCATAGAAGAGTCCACAATCTTGATGAGGTGGTAGAAACAGACTCATCAAGAGTAGTGTCCAGCCAATGGACCCCCACATTTGTCCCGAATCGTGAGACACAAGCACGGTCCATCTTCAGAGATTGGAGACGTTCCAATCCATCAACGTGGAACGAATAAGGAAGCGCTTCCCCTCAGGCGATTCCACCGAGAACCCACTCCCGCGGCCGTCCACTACGTCCACCGTCAGATGGGTGTGGGACCAGTAATTGAACTGCTCCCGGGACATCCAGAACTCCAGGAGCTGCGGCCGTTCGGGCTCGCCAATATCGAAAAGTCCGAGCAGAACGTCCGAATCACCGGTGATGAATTCGCCGGCGGGATAGCACATGGGTGAGGAACCGTCGCAGCAGCCACCCGATTGGTGGAACATGAGGGGACCGTGTTGCTCCCACAGCTTCCGGAGCAGTTCGATGGAAACGGCGGTGAGCGCCACCCGGGAAAAGTCTTCCCCGGGCAGCGTCACTGCGGCGTCAAGCCTGTTGCGGGGCATTAGAACCTCAGCACCACGCGGCCGTCGATCTTGGCATGCTTCATTTCGTCAAAGACCGCGTTCACCTCGGAGAGCTCCCGCGTGGACACGGTCGGGTGGATCTTGCCCTGCGCGTAAAAGTCCAGGGCTTCCTCCAGGTCCTGGCGTGTTCCCACGATCGAACCACGGACGGTCAGGCCCTTGAGCACGATCTCGAAGATCGGCGCGGGGAAGTCTCCCGGCGGGAGTCCGTTGAAGACGATGGTCCCGCCACGGCGGGCCATGCCGATCGCCTGCCCGAACGCCGAGGGGTGCACCGCCGTGACCAAGACGCCGTGGCAGCCTCCGGTTTCCCGTTGAATGACTTCCGCCGGATCTTCGTGCAGCGCGTTGACCGTGAGCTCGGCGCCGTGTTTCCTGGCGAGGGCGAGCTTGTCGTCGGCGATGTCCACAGCGGCAACCCGCAGGCCCATGGCCACGGCGTACTGGACTGCGATGTGTCCCAGGCCGCCGATGCCGGAAATAGTGACCCATTGGCCCGGCTTGGCCTCGGTCATCTTCAATCCCTTGTAGACCGTGACTCCGGCGCACAGCACCGGGGCGACCTCTACGGGGTCCGAACCTGCCGGGATCCTCGCAGCGAACCGGCTGTCCACCAGCATGTACTCACCGAAGGAACCGTCCACGCTATAGCCGGCGTTCTTCTGGGCTTCGCACAGCGTCTCCCAACCGGTCCGGCAGAACTGGCAATCGCCACAGGCGGACCATAGCCAGGCGTTGCCCACCAGGTCCCCGACGGCAAGGTCGGTGACGCCTTCACCGAGGGCAACCACTTCACCCACGCCTTCGTGGCCGGGCACGAACGGCGGTGAAGGCTTGACCGGCCAGTCCCCCTCGGCGGCGTGCAGGTCGGTGTGGCACACGCCGCTGGTGATGACCTTGACCAGCGCTTCTCCTCGGCCGGGCGTGGGAAGGGGAAGTGACTGGATCTGAAGGTCTTGTCCGAATTCTGTTACTACGGCTGCTTGCATAGTCGTCGTCATTGGCGAAATCCTTGCGTCGTTAAAACTAGATGTGCGGTGTAGGTGCTGCTTTCCTGAGGGGTGGCCAGGGTGGGCCGGCGGGGAGGGATCTGTGCTGGTCCCGCCCCGCCAGGTCAAATGCGGCTTAGAAGAAGCCGAGTTTGTTTTCGTTGTAGCTGACCAGGAGGTTTTTGGTCTGCTGGTAGTGGTCCAGCATCATGGCGTGGTTCTCGCGTCCGATGCCGGAGGACTTGTAGCCGCCGAACGCGGCACCGGCCGGGTAGGCGTGGTAGTTGTTGACCCAGACGCGGCCAGCCTGGATCTCCCGACCTGCCCGGTAGGCAACGTTGCCGTTGCGGGACCAGACGCCGGCGCCGAGTCCGTAGAGGGTGTCGTTGGCGATCCCGATGGCGTCGTTGTAGTCGCTGAACTTCGTCACGGACACCACGGGGCCGAAGATCTCTTCCTGGAAGATCCGCATCCGGTTGTGGCCTTCGAAGATGGTCGGCTGGACGTAGTAGCCGCCGGCGAGGTCACCGGAAAGCTCGGTCCGGGCGCCGCCGGTGAGGACCTTGGCGCCCTCCTGCTTCCCGATGTCGATGTACGAGAGGATCTTCTCCAGCTGGTCGTTGGAGGCCTGGGCGCCGATCTGGGTGTCGGTGTCCAGCGGGTTGCCTTGGATGATCTTGTTGGTGCGTGCCACGGCGTCGGCGATGAAGGAGTCGTAGATGCCTTCCTGGACCAGGGCGCGGGAGGGGCAGGTGCAGACTTCGCCTTGGTTGAAGGCGAAGAGCGTGAAGCCTTCCTGGGCCTTGTCGTAGAACGCGTCGTTCTGCGCGGCTACGTCGTCGAAGAAGATGTTAGGGCTCTTGCCGCCCAGTTCCAGGGTCACGGGGATCAGGTTCTGTGACGCGTACTGGCTGATGAGCCGGCCCGTGGTGGTCTCGCCGGTGAAGGCGATCTTGCGGATTCGCGGGCTGGAGGCGAGCGGCTTGCCGGCCTCGACGCCGAAGCCGTTGACGACGTTCACGACGCCGGCGGGCAGCAGGTCGGAGATGAGTTCCATGAGGACCAGGATGGAGGAGGGGGTCTGTTCGGCGGGTTTGAGGACGACGGCGTTGCCCGCGGCCAGGGCCGGGGCGAGCTTCCACACCGCCATGAGGATCGGGAAGTTCCACGGGATGATCTGGCCCACGACGCCCAAGGGCTCGTGGAAGTGGTACGCGGTGGTGTCCTCGTCGAGCTGGGACAGGTGGCCTTCCTGGGCACGGATCGCGGAGGCGAAGTAGCGGAAATGGTCCGCCGCGAGGGGGATATCCGCGTTCAGGGTTTCCCGGATCGGCTTGCCGTTGTCCCAGGTCTCGGCGACGGCCAGCAGCTCGACGTTCTCATCGATGCGGTCGCCGATCTTGTTCAGGATTGCGGCGCGTTCGGTCGCGGAGGTCTTGCCCCAGGACGGTGCCACCTTGTGCGCGGCGTCCAGTGCCAGCTCGATGTCCTCGGCCGTGCCGCGGGCCACCTCGCAGAAGGCCTTGCCGGTCACCGGGGTGATGTTCTCGAAGTACTGCCCCTTGACCGGGGCAACCCACTCGCCGCCGATCCAGTTCTCGTAACGGTCCTTGAACGTGACCTTCGAACCCTCGGCACCCGGCTGTGCATAAACAGTCATCTGTAGCTCCTTTGCTGCGCATGATGGTGGCTTTGCTGTGCCATCAGCGTAGGAGCGGGGAGGTTGCAAGCAGGTTGCAACCTTGTGGTTCAGATCACGTCGGGGCAGTACTCCCCTGCCGGGCCCGGAAAGCTAGAGACCTGCAGGGAAATTGTAGGAGCTCGGAACCGGCGAAGGTGCGGAACCGAAGGAGAGCACCACTTCGTCGTGGGCCTTGAGAACCACGTCAGACACCGGCGCACTCTGTTTTACGCCGTTCAGGTATACGGTCCAACCTCCGGTTCCGCCGTGCGGTGCTCCGGTGGCATCCTTGCCGTCCAACACTCCCCATTCGCTGAGGACCTGGCCGAGCGTGTACTTCAGGCCGGCGGTGGGCGCTTCGATGTGGATGACGCCAGTCGTGTCGTGGGTGTGAAGTGCCGAGATTCCGTTGGGTTGCCCGTCGGCCCCGAAACTGAAACCAATCTCGGCCGGGACCGTGACGGCTTTGCCATCCACCAGGACGTCCAGATGGGCGTGGTAGTGCTCGGCTGTGCCTTCGGCGGTCAGGATATCCAGACCTGCGGACTTGATTCTCTGGGCGCCCGCCGCGGGATCAAGTCCCCAGGCGGCGGAAGCCGTGGTGGCCGAAGTCGAAGGCGTGGCCGAAGCCGAAGGCGTTGCCGACGCGGGGGCTGTCTGGGCGGGTGCCCCGCAAGCTGTGACTCCGGCAAGGAGTCCGGACACAGTCAGGGCAACGGCGAGGCGTTTGTTCAACACGGAGGAAGCTTCTTTCGTTTGGCTCGCTTCTACGATACGGTCCAAAACTCCGTATTGCCCGAGTGCCACACGAGGGGCCAGCGTCAGGCCGACAGTTCGCTTTCCAGGCGTTCAAGCTCGGCGACGACGGCTGCCCGCTTTGGCGAGCGCGGCGGCAGGAGCCTGAGGGCGGCAAGCCGGACGTCGACGTCGTTCTTCGCCTCGGGCAGTCCGGCATACTTGAGCAGCGCCTCGGCACTGCCGTCGTTCAGGACCGCCTCGCGCAGGAGCGCCGAAACCTTCTCGCGGAGTTCCACAATGCCGGGCGCTTCCGAATGCGGAAGGACGGCGCCTTTGTAGATCTCCAGCGCGATGCGGTGGGCGCCCCGCTGCAGGCAGGACAGAACCTGGGCCGCATCCTGGCCAAGGTCGATCGGGAGCCGGTAGGGGCGTGATTCCGGGACCGCGGCGGGGTCGAGCTCGTGGAGCACCTTGCGCAGGCGCACCATTTCGGCCCGCAACGTCACGCTCGAGCCATCCCCCGGATAGAGGGCCAGGGCGAGCTCCTCGGCACTGAGCCCTTCGGGACGGGTTCCCAGCAACGCCAGGATCTCGCTGTGCCGTGCGGACAGCGGAATGCTGCGCCCTCCGATGCTCAACAAGGCCTGGTCCCGGCCGAGCAGCTGGAGGCTGTTCCGGTACAGTCCTGTCCCCTGGCGTGGGCCGACGGCGGAAGGCGAGTTCCGGCGTCGGGCAGGCGCAGAGTGCTTAGTGGCCGCGAGTTGGAGCCTTTCCACACGCAATTGCGCCTGCGCGGCAGCCACAGTTGCTTCAACGAGGGAAAGTGTGTGGGGTGCGACGGCGGCTTCCGTGCCGGTGATGTCGACGACGCCGAGCAGGGCTCCGGAATCAGGGTCATGGAAGGGCACGGCGGTGCAGCTCCACGGGTGGACGGAGCGCTTGTAGTGCTCGGCGCCGGAGATCTGGATTCCACGGCCCAAGGCGAGCGCCGTGCCGGGCGCACTCGTGCCGACCGCGGCTTCGGACCAGTCCGCGCCGGCGACGAACATCATGCCTTCGGCGCGGCGCCGCATCGCGGGATTTCCGTCCACCCATAGCAGGCGCCCCAGCTCGTCCCCCACGGCGACCAGCAGCCCGCTCTCATAGCTGGGCTGGATGAGGAGCTTCTGGATGACGGGCATGATGGTGGCCAGCGGGTGTTGGCGGCGGTATTCCTCGAGCTCGTCGAGGTCGATGACCAGCGGCGCCTCGGGCTGGTCCGGGTTCGCCTTGAGCTGGGCGGATCGCTGCCAGGATTCCTTGATCAGGCTGCGTAGACCGGGAAGCTCCGTGGCGTCGGGAAGCCCGTAACGCCACGATTCCAAGTGTTCGTGCCCGGCGCGGGCATGACGCTGCAGCAGCTCGGCGGCGTCATTGACCGAAGCTGCCGGATGGATCGGATTCCTCATCGAACTCCCAAAACCGGACGCAGCACAGTACGGGCCAGTCTAGTTGCGACGCCGGGGTTTGTGTACCCGCTCACTCCGGGTGGATCTCGTACGACTCGACCTCACCCAAGGCTTCGATCCGGGGTACGGGCAAGCCGACTTCCGCGACGAGTTCCGCGAAACTGTGGCCGCTGCTGAAGCGGTCAAATGTTGCCCTGTCCGGGCAGGTGTCGTAGACCGAGATGCCACCCTCAGTGGATAGGCACACGTGGATTTTTAACGCGCCGGGCGGCAGGAGGCCCACCATGCGCTGGTGGCCTTCCAGCAGTTGCGCGGGATCTCCGTCGAAATGGTAGACGCCCATGAACATTGCTTCTCTCCTGTCGTGCTTCAGCTTCGGCGCGACGCCGCCAGTGCCCGCGCGAGGGCTCCGGGTTTGCGGTCGGCCCAGGGTGCGGCCTTCTCGAGCTGGCCAGCCAAGCGAAAGAGCGTGGCCTCGTCTCCGAAACGGCCAAGGAAGGACATGCCCACCGGCAGGCCGTCAGAGTCGACTCCGAGTGGCACCGACATGGCCGGGTTGCCCGAGATGTTGGCATACTCGCCGTCGAACATGAGGAAGCGGCCGGCCTCGCGCTCGCCGCGCAACGGCTCTTCCTCGGTTCCACGCAGCGTTCCCAGCGGCAACGGGGGCCAGCCAACGGTGGGTGTCATCCAGACGTCGAATTCCTCGAAGAATCCAGCCAGGCGGCGGCTGAAGCGCTGCAATTCCTCCATGCCGAGGAGATACTGGCCACCTGTCACAGCCCGCGAGCGCTCGAAGTCGGCCGCCGTGAACGGCTCGATCTCACCCGCTTCAGGCGGCCTGCCCATCCGCTGCGTCCAGTACGCCTCGATCCACGCGATCGCGCCTCCATAGACGGCCCTGACCGCCCGGTGCCCCGCCCGCCCCAGGCCCTCGGGGTGCGCTTCCGTGACACTGTGGCCCAGCCCAGCCAGAAATTCCACGGTTTCCTCGAACACCCGCACGTAGTCCGGATGCACTTCTTGCCCGGAGTTGGGCGTCGCGGTTGCGGCGATGCGAAGCTTTCCAGGAGCAGTTCCGGCCTCAAGCAGGAAGGGCCGGGCCCGGGGCGGCGCCCAATATGGATCGCCAGGCGACTGACCGGCCGTCGCGTCAAGGAGCGCCGCCGAATCGCGAACGCTCCGCGTCAGCGCATGTTCGACGGCGAATCCCCCGGCCACGTCGCCATACTCCGGGCCCATGGGAACCCGTCCGCGGGTCGGCTTGAACCCGAAAACCCCACACCAGGCGGCCGGGTAGCGCAGGGACCCGCCAAGATCGTTTCCGTGCGCCATGGGGACCATTCCGGAGGCGACGGCGGCGGCGGACCCGCCGCTGGAGCCGCTGGTGGACAGCCCCAGGTCCCAAGGGTTTCGGGTGGCACCATGCAAGGCCGGCTCGCAATGCGGGCTGAGCCCGAATTCCGGTGTGTTGGTCTTCCCGAGGATCGCAAGTCCGGCTTGGCGGTACCGGCGGGCAAGTTCCTGGTCCTGGCTTGAGACGTTGTCCTTCAACCAGCGGGAGCCTTCGTTGAAGGGAGCTCCGGCGATCTCGAGCGAGAGGTCCTTCACCAGGAAGGGAACCCGGGGAAACGGAGCGCCAGGAGCCGGGCCTTCTGCTCCGGGCTCCAGGTGCGCGACGATGCAATGCAGGACCGGATCGATCTCGCGGATACGGTCACGGCCGGCGTCGAGCAGTTCGCCCGGCGAGATCGCGCCGCTCTGCACCAGTTCTGCCTGCCCGACGGCGTCCGTCCAGCGGAGCTCCTCGTCCATGGCTCATTTTAGGACCGGTCGGCCGGGGCCGCTAGGCGCGGTCCGCGAGCCGATGGGCGCGGTGCGCGAGCCGCTAGGCGCGGTCCGCGAGCCGTCAGGCGCGAGCCGCGTCCCCTAGCCGCGGGAGATCTCGATCATGTCCTCGCGCGGGACCACCTTGATGCGTTCGCGTACGACGCCGGCGTCCGGGTTTTCAGCGGTCCATGCGGCACCGAGGGCTAGTTCGTGCGCATCGAGCTTGTTCCAGCCTTCCCAGGTGGTGTACTCGATGCCCCGCTCTTCCAGGAGGTTGATGATGGCCTGCGGGTCCGGGTTTTCGGCCGGGGGCAGGGTGAGGCGGTCCTCCAGGAGGCAGCCGATGGTTTCCAGTGCATCGCCCTTGGTGTGCCCGATCAAGCCGACGGGTCCGCGCTTGATCCAGCCAGTTGCGTAGATACCGGGCACCGGCTTGCCGTCGGCGTCCAGCACCCGTCCGCCGTCGTTGGGAATGACGCCGCGGCGGGCATCGTATTCAAGCTCGTCCAGCGGCGATCCGTGGTAGCCGATGGCGCGGTAGACGGCCTGGATCGGATAGTCCACGAACTCTCCGGTGCCCTTGACGTTGCCCGTGCCGTCCAGTTTCATGCGCTCGAACTTGATACTGGAGACTTTCCCGGAGCCGTCTTCGGAAACGATCTCCACCGGGCTGTGCAGGAAGTGCAGGTGCAGGCGGCGGGACGAGGGCTGCTCGGCTTCGGCATGTTCTTCGACGAGCCAGTTGGTCAGAGTGTTGACCATGGTCTTGATCTGGTTGTTGCTGCGGATGGCCTCGTCCGAGGCTTCGTCAAACTCGAAATCTTCCGGGTACAGCACAATGTCCACGTCGTTAGAGTGCGAGAGTTCGCGCAGCTCCAGCGGAGTGAACTTGATCTGGGCGGGGCCACGGCGTCCGAAGACGTGCACATCCGTGACCGGGGAGGCCTTGAGGGCGGCATAGACGTTGTCCGGGATTTCGGTCACCAGGAGGTCGTCGGCGTGCTTGGAGAGCATGCGGGCCACGTCCAGCGCCACGTTGCCGTTGCCGATGACCGCCACTTCCTTGGCATCCAGCGGCCATTCGCGGGGCACGTCGGGGTGTCCGTCGTACCAGGAGACGAAGTCGGCGCCGCCGAAGGAGCCTTCCAGTTCGATTCCCGGGATGTTCAGGTCCGCGTCCTTGATGGCCCCCGTGGAGAAGATCACCGCGTCGTAGAACGAGCGGAAGTCGTGCAGCGTAAGGTCGCGGCCGTACGTCACGTTGCCGAGGAAGCGGATGTCTCCGCGGTCCAGGACCTTGTGAAGCGCGTTGACGATGCCCTTGATGCGGGGGTGGTCAGGAGCTACGCCATAGCGGATCAGGCCGTACGGCGCAGGGTATGCCTCGAAGAGGTCGATGCTGACCTCAACGTCGCCGTCCTTGACCTCGTTCGATTTGGTCAGGATATCCGCGGCGTACACGCCGGCCGGTCCTGCGCCGACGATGGCGACGCGCAACGGACGTTTTGAGGTGGTTTCGGCCGAGTTGGACACCGTGAACCCTTCTGAGACGGGAATCCGCCCCGCGTGGTGGGGCGCGCAGTTTCCAATTCTAGTTCTCGGTTGCGGCCGGAGTGTCAGTACGTGGCGCGAGGTGACACAACGGGGCGAGGAAACTCACAATAACTTTCCGGCCGTACGGTCAGGAATACCTCCGCAATATGTGATGTTCTTGACTTTGTGTCTACGCCCGAGCAAACCGCGCCCGCCCCGTCCGCCACCACCGCTTCGAATGCTGCAACTGCAGCTTCCGCCGCTGCCACGGCGAAGAAAGAGACGACGGCGGGCGTCGTCTTCGGTATCGGCGCGTACGGTCTGTGGGGGCTGCTTCCGCTCTACTTCCTGGTGCTGCACCCCGCCGGAGCGGTGGAAATCGTCGCCAACCGGGTGGTGTGGTCGCTCATTTTCTGCGCCCTGCTCATCACCATCACCCGGACATGGCGCCTCCTCGGCAACGCCTTCAGGGACCGGGCGGTCCTTGGCCCGCTCGCCATCGCTGCCGGGCTCATCGCCATCAACTGGTTGACCTACACTTTCGGCGTTACCACCGGCCACGCGGTCGAAGCCTCGCTCGGTTACTTCATCAACCCGCTCGTGTCGGTCCTTCTTGGGGTGTTCGTCCTGAAGGAAAAGCTCCGCCCGCTCCAGTGGGCCGCCGTCGGGATCGGCTTCATCGCCGTCGGGGTCCTGACGGTCTCCTATGGCAAGCTGCCGTGGATCGCCCTGGTCCTGGCGTTCAGCTTTGGACTCTACGGATTCGTGAAGAAGCGCGTGGGGCCGAAGGTCAATGCCATCACGAGCCTCACGGTGGAGACTGTTGTCCTCGCTCCGATCGCCGGCGCCACCATGATTGTCCTCGGCCTCACGGGAGCCGGAACATTGGGAAGCAACGGCCCGGGCCATTTCTGGCTTTTGGCGGCTTCGGGCATCATCACCGCCGTGCCGCTCCTCTTCTTCGGGGCCTCCGCACGCCGACTGCCCATGACCACCATCGGCCTCCTGCAGTACTTCGCGCCGGTCCTCCAGTTCATCGTGGCCCTGGCCGTCTTCCACGAGGCCATGACGCCGGACCGCTGGGTGGGCTTCGGCATCGTGTGGCTGGCCCTACTGCTCCTGACCCTCGACATGCTGCGCACGGCACGCAAGAACTCGGTCATCAGGAAAAGCGCACGCCTCAGCGCGGCCTAGTCCGCTTGCCTGCCTGGCGCCCATACCGGACATGCCCCTCGTTAAACGCCAAGGATGGACATAGTCAGACTATGTCCATCCTTGGTGCGTAGAGGTGGGCAGGTCCACCTGAAGGTTTGCGGCTAAGCGTTGGCCTTGATGGCCGCTGCCAGGACCTCAAGGCCGTCCAGGAGCAGTTCGTCGCTGATCACCAGCGGCGGCAGCAGGCGGATCACGTTGCCGTAGGTACCGCAGGTCAGGATGATGACGCCTTCCTGGAGGCACGCCGCGGCAACGGCCTTGGTCAGTTCGGCGTTCGGCTCCTTGGAGCCGGCCTGGACCAGTTCGATCGCCAGCATGGCACCGCGTCCACGGACGTCGCCGATGACCCCACCTGCAGAAGGATCAGCCGCGAGTTCGCGCAAGCGGCCGAGTGCGACTTCCTCGATGTGGCGGGCGCGGGCGTTGAGATCGTGCTGCTCCATGGTGCCGATCGCCGCAAGGGCTGCGGCACAAGCAACCGGGTTTCCACCGTAGGTGCCGCCCAGGCCGCCCGGGTGGACGGCGTCGAGCAGGTCCGCGCGGCCGGTGATCGCGGACAGCGGAAGGCCGCCGGCGATGCCCTTGGCCATGGTGATGATGTCCGGGACAACGCCCTCGTGGTTGACGGCGAACCATTCACCCGTGCGGCAGAAACCGGACTGGACCTCGTCGGCAATGAAGACGATACCCTTTTCCTTGGCCCAGGCGGCCAGTGCTGGCAGGAAGCCCTCAGCGGGAACGATGAAGCCGCCCTCGCCCTGGATCGGCTCGATGATGATCGCGGCAACCTGGTCGCCGCCGATCTGCTTCTCGATCATGGTGATGGCGCGCTTGGCGGCCTCGGCACCGGTGATCTCCGGGTTTTCCTCGCGGAACGGGTAGCTCATCGGCATGCGGTAGACCTCGGGCGCGAACGGTCCGAAGTTGGTCTTGTACGGCATGGCCTTGGCGGTGAGTGCCATGGTGAGGTTGGTGCGGCCGTGGTAGGCGTGGTCGAAAGCGACGACGGCGTCACGGCCGGTTGCCAGGCGAGCCACCTTGACGGCGTTCTCCACTGCCTCGGCGCCGGAGTTGAAAAGCACGGTGCGCTTCTCGTGGTCGCCCGGGGTAAGGCGGTTCAGCTGCTCGGCGACGGCGACATAGCCCTCGTACGGGGTAACCATGAAGCACGTGTGGGTGAAGTGCGCTGCAGCGTCCTGGACGGCGGCGACGACGGCGGGGTCCGAGGCGCCGACGCTCGTCACCGCGATGCCGGAGCCGAGGTCGATGAAGGAGTTGCCGTCGACGTCGCGGATGATGCCGCCGTCGGCGTCCTCAACGTAAACCGGCACGCCCGAGGACACGCCGGCGGCGACGACGGCCGCGCGGCGCTCGTTCAGGGCCTGGGACTTGGGGCCGGGGAAGGCGCCGTTGAGGCTGCGCTTCTGGTCCAGGCGGTAGGTGATTTCATGTGCTGTTGCGGTCATGATGGTTCTTTCTTTCTTATGCTTGCCGTGTTTGGGCGTCGGGCGTTGCGCCTGAGTCAGGCATCTGAGTCATGCGTCCAGCGCACTCATCACGTGCTTGATGCGCGTGTAGTCCTCGACGCCGTACATGGACAGGTCCTTGCCATAGCCGGACTGCTTGAAGCCGCCGTGCGGCATCTCAGCAGTCAGCAGGATGTGCGTGTTGATCCAGACCGCGCCGAAGTCCAGGTCGCGGCTCATCCGCATGGCGGTGCCGTGGTCCGTGGTCCAGACGCTGGAAGCCAGGGCGTATTCGACGTCGTTGGCCAGCTCGAGCGCCTCGGCCTCCGTGGTGAACTTCTGGACGGTGATGACGGGGCCGAAGGTTTCCTTCTGGACGACGTCGTCAGTCTGCTTGGCGCCGGTGATGATGGTCGGCTCGAAGAAGAAGCCCTTGTCACCCGCACGGTGGCCGCCGGTTTCGATCTTGCAGTTGGCCGGAAGGTGCTCCACCACCGAGTTCACGGCGTTGAAGTGGTTCACGTTGTTGAGCGGGCCGAAGTAGTTCTCGTCGTCGTTCTGCGAACCGGTGTGCAGCGTCTTGGTGTGCTCCACCATGGCGGCAACCATGTCGTCGTGGATGGAGTCCTCGATCAGCACACGGGTGATGGCCGTGCAGTCCTGGCCGGCGTTGAAGAAGGCGAATTCGGCGATGGCGGCTGCGCTCTTCTTGATATCGGCATCCTTGAAGACGATGGCCGGGGCCTTGCCGCCGAGCTCCAGGTGGGCACGCTTGAGGCCCTTGGCCGCTCCACTGGCTACGGCAATGCCGGCGCGGACGGAACCGGTGATCGAGACGAGGCCCGGGACCTTGTGCTCAACCATCATGGAGCCCGTGGCCCCGTTGCCGAGGACCACGTTGAGGACGCCGGCCGGGAAGATCTCCCCCGCAAGACGTGCCAGGACCAAGGTGGATTCCGGAGTGGTGTCGGAGGGCTTGAGGACGACGGTGTTGCCTGCTGCGAGGGCGGGGCCGACCTTCCAGATGCCCATGAGGAACGGGTAGTTCCACGGTGCAACCTGTGCCACGACGCCGATCGGTTCGCGGCGGACGTACGAGGTGTGACCCTCGAAGTACTCGCCGGCGGACTTGCCTTCCATGATGCGCGCGGCGCCCGCGAAGAAACGGAGCTGGTCTGCGCCGGCGGCAACTTCCTCGGACGCGATGAGGGCGCGGACCTGGCCCGTGTTTCGGTGCTGTGCCTCGACGAGCTCGTCGCTGTTGGCTTCGATGGCATCAGCGAGCTTGAGCAGCATGAGCTGGCGCTGGCCAGGCGTGACATGCTTCCAGGACTTAAAGGCTTCCTTCGCCGCGTTCATGGCAGCATCGACGTCGGCCGCGGTGGAGATAGGCGCGTGGGCGACAATCTCCCCGTTGGTGGGGTTCACGATGTCGAGCAGTTCGGTGCCTGCCGGCGTGACGAACTCGCCGTTGATGAAGTTCTGCAAGGTTTGGACCACGGTGTACAACCTCTTTCGGTGTCTAGGCATTGGTTGCAGCTGCTCCGAGCCTATGCCAGCACCCCCCGGCGCGGAATAGTCAGGTGCACACCCCGACTCCCCCGACTTAGTGCGAATGACCAGTGCGGGGATATTCTTTTTGGCATGGCAATGTCAATCGCCGCGCTCGTCGCCGTCCCCTCCCTTCGGCTCCGCAAAGCCGGCCTCGCGGAAACCACCTGGAACGAAGATATCCGCTGGGTGGCCGTGACCGAGCAGGAGGATCCCCAGCGCTTCCTCAACGGCGGCGAGTTGATCCTGACCACCGGGCTCCGGCTCAACGGGGCCGCGGAACAACGCCGCTTCGTGCGCCAGGTCCAGCGCGCAGGAGCAGTCGGCATCGGTTTCGGCACCGGGCTGACCCACGAAGCCGTGCCCCCCGCCCTCGTTGCGGAAGCGAACCGCTGGGGGCTGCCCCTCGTGGAAGTCCCGTACGAGACCCCGTTCATTGCCATCGGCAAACTCGTGGCCGATTCCCAATCCGCCGACCACTACTCCAAGCTGGAGCGCCTTATCGCCGGCCACCAGATCCTGGCCCGGGCCCTGCTGACCGGTGGCGGGCTCGGGGAATTGCTCAAGCAATTGGGCAGCATGCTCCGGTCCGACATCGCACTCACCCAGTTCAGCGCGCAGCTCTACAACAGCGTGGCCGGCAACCCCGCGCCGACGGCCGACGACTGGGCATCCTTCCCCATCCCGACAGGCCGCCGCGACGCCTGCACCCTATGGATCAAGCAACCCTTCGGCGACACCGGGATTGTCAGTTATGCGCAGAACCTGATCAGCGTGGAACTCAACAACATGGTCAAGCAGCGCCAGAGCCAGCGGGCCTTGGCGGGCCAGGTGCTGGACGATGTCATCCACGGAACCCTGGACACCGTCGAGGGCGCCCGCCGCCTGGCCGGCGTCGGAATCAACAGCACCCGCAAGAACGTGGTGCTCCTGGTGGTCTCCGCCGCCCACCACAAACAGCTCAGCAGCACATCGCTGCCGCAGTCGCTCGACGGCGGGGTGACCGCCGTCGTCGGGAAGGACCTGGTGACGGTAGTGCCCGACGACGGCAGTTCCGCGAGCGCGCTCGCCAAGGACCTCAGCGATCACCTGTTGGAAGCGGGAATCCACGCAGTGATCGGGATCGGCGGCGCGTACACCAAGCCGAACGGCGTGCGCTGGAGCTATTTCGAAGCGCGCGACGCCGTGGCGCACGGTTTGCCGGTCAACGAACCTGAGCGGCTCAGCCTGACCTCTCTGTTGCTCGCGAGCGAGGACGTGCCGTTGGCGGACATGGCCAGCGAAGCGCTCACTCCCCTGCGCAAGTTCGACGCCACGCACGGCTCCGAGCTCGTTTCGACCCTTGAGAGCTACCTCAACCACAACGGCTCGGTGGCCGCCGTCGCCGAAGCCCTGACTTTGCACCGCAATACGGTGCGCTACCGCTTGGCGCAAATCACCGACCTCACCGGCTACGACCCCGCCCAGACGCCGGACCGCGTGCAGCTGTGGCTTGCCCTCGCGGTGCAGCGGCTGGGTGCCCGCAACCCGCGCTAAGGTCCCCTGCCGCCGTCGGCCAGCCCCGCCGCCGTCGGCCCAACTAGCTCGCATTTGTTGTCGTTTTCGGGGCTGAATACGACATTAAGTGCGAGTCAGTTGGGCTCCTGCGCAGCGTGGAGAGATTCACCACAAAACTTCACGCATCAAACGTCAAACGTCTAACCTTTAAGCATGGCCTCGACTCACCCGACTCCCCACGCAACGGAAGCAACAACTGTGCCCACCAGCGGCGGTACGGTGGCGCCGAAATCCCGGGTGGTCGCCGTCGTCGGGATCATCGCCGTCATCCTGATCGGCCTGAACCTGCGCGCCGGCATCACCAGCGCGGCGGCACTGTTCCACGATCTGCAGGCGTTCCTCGGCTACGGGGCGCTTGTCGCGTCGATTCTTCCGTCGATCCCCTTGCTGTGCTTCGCCGTAGCAGGGCTGGGAACCTCGTGGCTGTCGCGCCGGATCGGCGTCGAGAAGTCCATCCTCGTTGCGCTGGCCATGCTGGCCGCCGGACTCCTCGTCCGCAGCATCCCCGCGACCGGCGCCCTCCTCGCCGGGACCGTGCTGGCGATGTCCGGCCTGGCGGTGTGTAACGTGGCCATGCCGTCGTACATCCGCGAGCACTATGCAAGCAAGACGTCCATGATGACCGGCCTCTACACCTTCACGATGTCCGCAGGTGCCACCTTCGCGGCAGCGGTCAGCGTCCCCTTGGCCCAACAGCTGGGCTCGCCCTCGATGGGTCTGGCCGCATGGGGACTCCTTGGCGTCGCCGCACTTCTTGGCTTCCTCCCGATGGTCCTCCACACCCATCGCACTTCACGGAAGGCCAGCCAGGAGCACGTGTCGATGTGGCCCCTCCTGCGCACCCGGCTGGGATTCCTCATCACTTCCATCTTCACGTTGCAGGCCCTCCTGGCGTATGCCGTGATGAGCTGGTTTGCCTACATCCTGACAAGCCAAGGACTCAGCGCCTCGGAGAGCGGCCTCCAGTTCGGGCTCATGCAGCTGGTTTCGGTGGCAGCGGGCATGATCCTGCTGGCCATCGGCTCGCGGCCCGGCATGATGCGGCCTGCCCTGTACCTGGGTAGCGGGACCACCCTTCTGGCCATCCCCGCAATGCTGTTGCTCCCGACGTCGTTCGCCGCGGTTCCCGCCGTGATGTTCGGTTTCGGGCTGGGCATCTTCCCCCTGGTCCTGGTGATCATCAGCCGCAGCGGGCGTACGACGGCGGAGACCACCGCCATGTCCACCGTCGCCCAGTCCGTGGGGTACTTGATTGCGGCTTTGGGTCCGTTCGGCATGGGCCTGCTCCATAGCGCCACCGGTGCTTGGACGCTCCCCTTGGCGCTCCTTGCCGCGGTTGCCCTGGCCCTCATGGTCACCTGCCACCAGTTGACCAGCAAGCGGACGCCGATCAAGGCCGGGCCAAGGCCTGTCGCATGAGCCTCACACCTTCGCACCGGCCCGTCCTGGCTGATGAGGTCACCCGCCAGCTGCGCACCATGATCAAGTCCGGGGAGTGGCCCCTGCAGGAGAAGATCCCGGCCGAGCCGGAACTCATGGCCTCGCTCGGAGTCTCGCGCGGGACGCTCCGCGAAGCCATCAAAGCTTTGGCGCACAGCGGCATGTTGGAGGTTCGCCGCGGCGACGGAACCTATGTCCGGGCCACCAGCGAGATCTCCGGCGCGGCCCAACGAATGTACAAGGAACACACGCAGGAGCACGTGGTCGAGGTCCGGGTGGGGCTGGACACCCAGGCCGCCCGACTGGCCACGAAGCACGCCACGGCCGAGGACATCGCCGCAATGCGTGCCCTCCTCCAAGTACGCCACGACGCATGGCTCGCGGCCGACTACCCCGCTTGGGCCCGGGCGGACTGGGATTTCCACGAACGGGTGGCCCTGGCTTCGGGCAACCCGCTGCTGCACCAGTTGTATGTGTCTTTCGGCGGGGTCTTCCACGACGACCTCCTGCGCCAACAGCGCAAGGCCGGCTTCAACGGCATCCCCCACGAGGGCCATGACGAGCTCGCCGACGCCATCGAGGCACGCGACGAGGCCGCCGCCGTCGCGAGCGTTTACCGCAACCTGGACTTCGCCGCGGAATGGCTCACGCACTGACCCTCGCTCACATATGGCTGGTTTTTCCCCGACGCCCGCTCACATCTATCGCGGTTTTGACCGACGCCCGCTCACATCTGACCGGCTTTGACCGACGCCCGCTCACATCTATCGCGGTTTTGACCGACGCCCGCTCACATCATGTGAGCGGGCGTCTATAGGAAACACCCCAAAGGTGAGCGGGGGTTTCACGAAAAGCCGTCATAGCTGAGCGAGCGTCCGCAGTGGCCCGGGCATCTAGGCCGGAGCGGCGCTCACCAGCTCGACGCCGGCATGAGCCGCCTCGCGGAAGAGTGCGTCGATGAGCACTACGCTGCGGCCGGCACGATGCAGCAGGCTTGCGGCGACGCTGGCCCGGTAGCCGGAAGTGCAATGCACCCAGATCCTTGAGTCCGGCAGTTCGTCCAGCCGAAGCAAAAGCTCGTGCAGCGGAACGTTCACGGCCCCGAGCACATGGGAGGCGGAAAATTCCTCGGTTCGGCGCACGTCCAGAACTGTTTCACCGGAAGCCCGGTCCCGCTCCAGCCCCGCCCAGTCGGTGATCGGATATTGCACCAAAGCAGTGGCTGGTGCAAGAGCCCCAGGATCGTCGCCGACAGCTGCATCCGGGGAGTCGATTCCGATCCTCGCGAGGTCGCGGATTGCCTTTTCGACGTCGTCATGGGCACCTAGCAGGGTCAGCGGCTGGTTCCACGGCAGGACCCAACCGAGGTAGCTCGTGAAGCTCGAGCCTGTCCCGTATTCAAAGGCCACACTGCCGCGCAGGTGGCTCGCGGCGAATGCGACTCGGTTGCGCAGGTCCACCACCCATTCCCCTGCCTCGAGCCTGCGCTCCAGTTCCGCGGACTCCACCGATTCCGGCATCTGGAGCGTCGCGGGGCCCGGGCCTAAGGCATTGAGCGGGCTCATGTGCGCGTAGTAGCTCGGGTAGGCCGTGATATTCGCCAGGAGGTGCCGGACAAAATGGTCTTCGTCCGGGTCGGTGAGCGCATGGTTGGTGGCGGCCTGCTCTCCGATTGTCGATGCGGCGATCCTGCTCGCGGGACCGATGGAGCAGAACGAACCGAAGCCATGGGTGGGATACAGGATCGCGTCCGGTGCTGCCTCGGCAACAAGCCGCCGGACCGAGGAGTACTGTTCATGCGCCAGCCCTGCGGTATCTTCCGGGCCAATCAAATCGGTCCGGCCCACCGAACCGTACAGCAGGCTGCCACCGGAGAACACCGCTTGCCGGACGCCCGCCCCTGGATCGGGGTCCGAAACAATATAGGCCAGATGCGTGTGCGTATGGCCCGGCGTGGCCACCGGTTTGACGGAAAGCCTACCTACAGCGAACGCCTGCCCCGGAACAATCGGTTCATGTTGGAAAGCCACCTTGTCCGCGGCATTCACCAAGTAGCGGGCGCCGTGATCACGGGCAAGGATGAGGCCACCCGTGAGGTAGTCGTTGTGGAGGTGGGTCTCAGCGACATGCGTGATGGCCACTCCCGCAGCACGCGCTGCTGATTCGACGCGGTCGGTATCGCGCTGGGGGTCGATCACGAGCGCCACAGTGCCGTCATGAACGAGGTAGCTGCGGTCCCCCAGTGGGGTCGTTTCGACGACGACGACGTCCATGCGGAGAGTCTAACCCCGATAAAGAACAACGCGGGGTCACTTAACGCCCATTCCGATGCCCCGGATGGGCGCTAAGTGACCCCGCGTTGCTTGGGCCCCAGTTGTAGAACTAGACCTGTGCAGCCACGCCGTCGCGGGAAATGTCCACCATGTCCTCACGCGGCACAACCTTGATGCGTTCGCGCTTGACCTCGACGCCGTGCGACGTGCCGGCCTCGGAAGCGGCGGCACCCAACGCGAGCTCGTGGGCGTCGAGGGCCAGCCAACCTTCCCAGCTGGTGAACTTCACGCCGCGGGCGTCCAGGAGCTCGACGACGGCGTCCGCCTCGGGAACGGCGGCCAGCGGCAGGTTTTCGCGGTCTTCCAAGAGGTACGTGACCGTCTCCAGTGCGTCACCCTTGGTGTGGCCAATGAGCCCGATGGGTCCACGCTTGATCCAACCCGTTGCGTACAAGCCCGGAACGTGCTCGCCGGAAGCGTCCAGGACACGGCCGCCGTCGTTCGCAACGACCCCGCGGCGGTGGTCGAACTCGACGTCCGGCAGCGCGGAACCGAAGTAGCCGATGGCGCGGTATACGGCCTGGACCGGGTAGTCGACGATCTCGCCGGTACCGCGCGCGTTGCCGGTTCCGTCCAGTTCGGTGCGCTCGAACTTGATCGCGGCTACCTTGCCGGGAGTCTCCGCGGAGTCCACGATCTCCACCGGGCTGTGCAGGAAGTGCAGGTGCAGCCGGCGGGAGGCCTTGAGCTCGGAAAGGTCCTCGGGCTGCTCGGCGATCCAGTTGGTGAGGGTGCCTACCATGGTCTTGGTCTGGTTGTTCGTCTGGATCTGGCGGTCAGACTCGTCGTCGAACTCGAAGTCCTCGGCGTAGAGGATGATGTCCACGTCCTTGGAGTGGGACAATTCGCGGAGTTCCAGCGGGGTGAACTTCACCTGCGCCGGACCGCGACGGCCGAAGACGTGGACGTCGGTGACCGGGGAAGCCTTGAGGCCGGCGTAGACGTTGTCCGGAATTTCGGTGACCAGGAGGTCGTCGGCGTGCTTGGAGAGGACACGGGCCACGTCCAGTGCTACGTTGCCGTTGCCGAGCACGGCCACCGATGTGGCGTCGAGCGGCCATTCGCGGGAAACGTCGGGGTGGCCGTCATACCAGGAGACGAAGTCGGCGCCGCCGAAGGAACCTTCCAGCTCGATGCCCGGAATGTTCAGGTCCGCGTCCTTGATGGCGCCGGTGGCGAAGATGACGGCGTCGTAGTGCGTGCGCAGGTCTTCGATGGAGATGTCAGTGCCGTAGTCGACGTTGCCGAAGAAGCGGATGTCGCCGCGGTCCAGGACCTTGTGCAAGGCGTTCACGATGCCCTTGATGCGTGGGTGGTCCGGGGCAACGCCATAGCGGATCAGGCCGTAGGGGGCCGGGTAGCGGTCGAAGAGGTCGATGCTGACCGTCAGCTCGCCGCTCTTGACGGCCTCGCTCTTGGTCAGGATGTCAGCTGCGTAGACGCCGGCCGGGCCGGAGCCGACGACGGCGACGCGCAGCGGACGTGCGGCGGTTCCTACGGTGGTGCTAGATGACACGGCTGTGTTCCTTTTCAGTGTGCAACGGGGCTAGGGGGTAACGACGCGGGGCTTGTTGGGGGTCAGGGTGCTGTAGTCAGCGGTCTTGAAATGTTCGGGGGCAAACGGGCTGACACGCACCACATCGCCGATCACAATCACTGCGGGATTTGCGACGCCGGCGGCCTCGGCTTGATCGGCAATCGTCGCCAAAGTGCCGATCGTGACGCGCTGTTCGGGCATGTAGCCGTTCTCTACGATACCTACCGGCGTGTCCAAGGGCATTCCGGAGTCCGCGAGGGCAGCGGCGGATTCGCGGAGTTTGGCTACACCCATGAGCAGGATCACGGTGTGGTCGGGGCGGGCCGGGACCTCGGACAGTTCCTCGTGGCCGGTCACCACGCTGAAACCCTTTGCGAGTCCACGGTGCGTCACGGGAATGCCCGCTGCGGCCGGCACTGAGATCGCCGAGGTCACACCGGGAACAACTTCTACCTCGACGCCGTTCTGCCGGCAGAATTCGGCTTCCTCGCCGCCGCGGCCCAGGACGTAGGGGTCGCCGCCTTTGAGCCGCACCACACGGTGGCCGGCCAGGGCTTCCTCCACCAGGATCCGGTTGATCTCCAGTTGCGGCACGGGGTGGTGGCCGGGGGTCTTGCCGACCTCGATCACGCGGACGTCCGGAGCAAGTTCCTGCAGCAAGTCGCGCGGTCCGAGGCGGTCCGCGACGACGACGTCGGCTTGGCCCAGCAGGCGACGGCCGCGGACAGTGATAAGTCCCGAGTCACCGGGACCGCCACCCACGAGCGCGACGCTTGCGGTGGACGCACGACGACGGCGGAGCGGGAGGTCTCCCGTTTCCAGCGCGGTGGCAACTGCGTCGCGCAGGGCCATGGCGCGGCGAGGGTCTCCCCCGGCGTTGATGGCGATCTTCACGTCGTCGACGACGGCGACGGCGGGCGTCCAGGCTGCCGAGGATTCGTGGTCCGAGGCGTTGACGCACCAGATGCGCTGCGCCTCGGCGTCGGCGGCTACCTGGGCGTCCACAGCGGCGACGCCGGTGGCCGTCTGGACGAACCAGGCGCCGTCGACGTCGGAGGAAAGGTAAGTGCGCGGCTCCCAGGTGAGCAGGCCGGAGGCGGCGAGTTCGCGGAGCGCGTCAGAGGCAACGGGGGCCACCACGGTCACCCGGGCGCCGGCGTCGAGCAGCCCCTTGGCGCGTCGGGCAGCCACGGGTCCGCCGCCCACCACCAGCACCGGGCGGCCAAGCAGCCGCAGGGCTGTGGGGTAGATGTCCTGTATTGCCATGAAAAAACTGTAGGGCCGGGCCGTAACATGCTTCAAAGGTCCGGAAACACCAGTTCACGCTAGGTAACCCGGCGTCACATTACGCCTGCGGGGTGGGTGCCTCCCAGCCGATCGCGGGAGCGACGTATTTGGCGATGTTGCCCAGCAGCTTGGCGTTGTATTCCACCCCGAGCTGGTTGGGTACCGTGACCAGCACCGTGTCAGCAGCCTGGACCGCGGCGTCCTGCGCCAGATCCTCGGCCAAGGCGTCGGGAGCGCCGACGTAGCTCTTGCCGAACCGCGACAACGCACCGTCGAGCATGCCCACTTGGTCCCGGTTTTCCACCTGGGCGCGGAGCCCGAAATAGTGTTCGTCCTCGGCGTCCACCACGGGAATGATGCTGCGGCTGACTGAGACCCGCGGCTCAAAACCGTGTCCGGCTGCGGACCAGGCCTCCCGGAACATGCTGATCTGTTCGGCCTGAAGCTGGTCGAAGGGAACCCCGGTGTCCTCGGTGAGCAACGTGGAACTCATGAGGTTCATGCCTTGTTCCGCGGCCCACACGGCGGTTTTGCGGGTGCCGGCGCCCCACCAGATGCGTCGCGGCAGCCCGGACGACGTCGGCTGGATCGGCAGGAGCCCGCGTCCGCCGCCCATGAAGGAGGGATCGGCTTCGGCCACTCCGTGGCCCGCGATCGCGTGCCGGAATACGGCGGTGTGGCGGCGGGCCATCGCGGAGTCGTCCTCACCCTCGGCAGGCGCATAGCCAAAGTACCGGGCGCCGTGCAGGGCCGGCTCGGGCGAACCACGGCTGATGCCCAATTGGAGCCTGCCTTGGCTGATGAGGTCCGTGGCCGCGGCTTCTTCTGCCATGTACAGCGGGTTTTCGTAGCGCATGTCGATCACGCCCGTGCCCATCTCGATCATGCTGGTCCGGGCCGCGATGGCCGCCAACAAGGGGAACGGCGAGGCCTGCTGGCGCGCAAAGTGGTGCACCCGGAAGAAGGCGCCGTTGATGCCGAGTTCCTCCGCCGCAACCGCTAGGTCGATTCCTTGGAGCAAGGCGTCGCCGGCCGAAGGAGTGCGCGAGCCTTGGACTGGACCCCAATGGCCGAAGGAAAGAAAACCGATTCGTTTCATGCCCGCGTCAACCACGGGACAAGCCGGGGAATTCCTTAGCGCGTGCTGCCCGCGCCGTAGCGCGTGCTCCCCGCCAGTTAGCGCGTGCTGCCCGCGAGCAGGCCGCGGCGCAGCAGGAGGCGGCGCTCAATCGGCGCGAACACGACAAGCTCGATCAGGATGCCCACAAAGAGGATCGCCAGGATCGCGGACATGACCGTGGCCATATCGGACAAGGTGCGGCCCTGGTCCAGGAGCGAACCGAGTCCGAAGCCGATGGTGCCGCCCACCGCGATGATTTCGGCGGCCATGAGGGAGCGCCAGGAGAAAGCCCAGCCCTGCTTGAGTCCGCCGAGGTACCCGGGGAGGGCCGCCGGCAGGACGATCTGCAGGGCCATCTGAAGTCGCGATGCCCCGAGGACCTTGCCGACGCTCCGGTATTGCGGCGGGATCTGGTCCACGCCGGAAATCAGCCCGTTGATGATGGACGGGATGGCACCCATCAGGACGACGAAGTACACGGTGCCGTCCGAGAGCCCGAACCAAATGATTGCCGCAGGAACCCACGCCACCGACGGCAGGACCTGGAGACCTGAAATGAGGGGTCCGAAGGCGCGGCGCAGCGGCTGCACCTGTGCGAGGAGCAGGCCCACCGGGGTGGCGACGGCGACGCTGATGAGGAAGCCGATCACGCCGCGCTGAAGGGAGGTCCAGACGGCTTCCTGGGCTTTGCCTTCGGCCCAGAGGGAACCGAACTGGCTCAGGACGTCGAGCGGTCCGGGAACTTGGTCGCGGCGCTTGAAACCGAGGGAGACATAGAACTGCCACGCCAGGATGAGGACCAGAAGTGCCGCAATCGGGAGGATGATCCGGGTCCAGTCGATGTGCGCCTTGCGGTGGGCATCCGACTGCAGCTTGTCCAGGCCGGCCTCGAGGTCACGGAGTTCGTCCGGGTTTCCCTTCAGGGACGGCGAGGTGATGTGGCGGGACTGTGGAGCTTGCTCGGCGGTGTCTCCTTCGGCAAGCCGGGTCTCTTGTTCAATTGGCATGGCGGCGGATCTCCTCGCGCAGGCGGCGGGTAATGGTTCCAGTCAGTTCCCCGGCACGGCCGGCGTCGGTCCGGTGTTCCTCGGTGACGTTCCACTCGGCCACGACCCGCCCCGGACGGGAGGACAGCAGCAGGACCCGCTGGCCGAGCCTGACGGCTTCGCGCACGTTGTGCGTCACGAACACGATGGTGCGGCCCGTTTCCTTCCAGATCCGCTCGAGTTCGTCGTGCAGAAGGTCACGGGTGATGGCATCGAGGGCAGCGAACGGCTCGTCCATGAGCAACAACTGCCGGTCCTGGGCCAAAGCGCGGGCCAGGGCGACGCGTTGCCGCATGCCGCCGGAGAGCTCGTGCGGGCGCTTGTCCCCCGCGCCGCCCAAATGGACGAGGTCCAACAGCTCCCCCGCACGGGCAGCACGCGACGCTTTGCTCTGGCTGCCGGACTTGTCCGCGAGCTTCAGTGCGAGTTCGATGTTGCCGCGGGCAGTGAGCCACGGGAACAGCGCCGAATCCTGGAACATGAAGGCGGCGCCGTCGCTGGGCACCTCCAAAGCGCCCGACGTCGGCTGGTCCAGCCCCGCGAGGATGTTCAGCAGGGTGGATTTGCCGCAGCCGGACGCACCGAGCAGGGCGACGAACTCGCCTTGCTGGATGGTGGCGTTGACGTCGTCCAGCACCGGGGCGCCGTCGCCGAAGCGTTTACCCAGGTGTTCCAGTACGACTGGCATGGTCCCGTCCTTCGTTTGTTGCTTGTTGTTTCCCAACTAGCTCGCAGTTGTTGTCGTTATGAGCCGTCAAAGCGACAATTAATGCGAGCTAGTTGGGCCGGTCGGTTCAGTCTTGGCCCAGTCCTGCGGCCGAGGTCTTCTGGCCGGTCACGCTGTTGAGGGCGCGGAGGTCGAAGATGCCGTTGATGTCGGCCGGTTTGGTGATGCCGGCGTCGACGCCGTCCTGAAGCAGCTTCTTGTAGGTCCCGGCGAGCGGGTCCACGGTGAAGGTGATGTTCTTCAGGGAGCGGTCGATGACGTCGGCCGGCAGCGTGCTGCCCGCGGTCGCCTTCAGCGCGGCGTTGATCGCGGTGGCCTTGTCGGCCGCCGAAGCGCTGTTGAGCCAGTTGACGGAGGCTTCGTGGCCCTGGAGCAATGCGGTCACGGTCTGCGGGTGTTCGGCAGCGAACTTCTTGCTCACGATCAGGATCGTGGTGGGGAACGCACCCTTGTCCCACAGATCCTTCTCGTCCACCAGGACCTTGCCGCCGGCCTGGAGCACCAGACGCGAGGCCCACGGCTCAGGCAACCACGCGCCGTCGAGCTTTCCGTCTTGGAAGAGCTTGAGGGTCTGGGCGTTGTCCGTCGGGTTGATGGCGACGTCGCCGCCGCCGTTCGGGTTGGTCTTCAGGCCCTGCTTGCCCAGCCAGGCGCGCAGTGCCACGTCCTGGGTGCCGCCGAGCTGCGGGGAGGCCAGGGTCTTGCCCTTGAGGTCCGCGGCAGTGTTGATGCCTGGCTTGACTACCAGCTGCGCGCCGCCGGAGGCTGCGCCCGCGATGATGCTGATGGACGCGCCCTTGCTCTGGACGAAGGAGTTGATGGCCGGGTTCGGGCCAAGGTAGGCGGCGTCGATCGCGCCGGCGTTCAGGGCCTCAACCGCGGCGGGCCCTGCGTTGAAGATCTGGGTGGTGAGCTTGGTGCTGCCCAGCTTGCCGGCGATGATGCCCTTGCTCACGCCGACGAGTGCGGGGGCGTGGGTGACGTTGCCGAAGTAGCCCAGCTTGAGTTCCGCGGCGGGCGTCGTTGCAGCCGCGGCCTGGGTTTCGTTGTTCTTCGCGACAACCGATGCGACGGCGGCGCCGGCACCGATCAGCAGGACGAGCCCGACGGCGATGCCGATCTCGAGCGTGCGGCGGCGCTTGGGTTTGCTGGTTTCGCCGGCGACGATGCGCGTGGTTCCCGGGTTCGAGCCGGGCGGCGTGGGTTCTGGGGTGTTTGACATGGGGAAATCCTTGGGATGCGTTGCGGAAGGGGCAGAGCGTGTATCAGGCCCTGCGACATCGCCCCGAACGGGCGGGCAAGGACCAATCCGATGAGGTCATGGATTCACCATAGGGACTGTCATATTTGCCGTTCAACGACCCGGAAACCCGGGGTCACGCACGTTCATGCGGCGTCACAATTCGGCTCGCCCCAATGCAAAAAACCGCAGCTTGTTTCCCACCCCAAGCCTTGAAGGCCGGGTTTGGGAAACAAGCTGCGGTTCCGGTCATCGAGAACGTCAGATGACGTAACGTTCGTCCTCGTGGTCGCCCGGGTGGTCCTTCACCAAGCCGGCCGCGAGCGTGTTGCCGTCCACGGGATCGATCACCAGGAACGCGCCCGTGCGGCGGTGGTGCAGGTAGTTCTCCAAGGGCAACGGCGCGGCCAGGCGAAGCTGGGCGTTGCCGATGTCGTTCAGCTCAAGGCTGGAGGCAGCCTCGACGTTGAACGTGGCCAGGTCCAGCTTGCCCGTCACATTGCGGACCAACGCCTGGACGGTGCGGGTCCCGTGCTTCACGAGCACCTTGGCACCTTCGCGCAACGGCTTCGGCGAAAGCCAGCACAGCGCGGCGTACAGGTCGGCCGAGCTCTCGCGCACCGTCCCTGCTGCGGCAATGGTGTCACCGCGGGCGATGTCGATTTCATCGGCCAGGCGGATCGCCACGGACTGCGGAGCAGTGGCCTCGGCGAGCTCGCTGCCGGCGAAGTCGATCCCGGTCACGGTGGTGATCCTGGGCTCGTGGCCCGGGCTCAGGACAGTGACCTTGTCGCCAAGCTTCACGGTCCCCTCCGTGATCTGGCCGGCGTAGGCGCGGTAGTCGCGGTACGCCTCGACGTCGAGCCCTGCGGCGACGGCGTCGGGAGCCAGCGCGCCCTGCGGGCGGATGACCAGCTGGACCGGGAAGCGGAAGCTCTCCAGGTGGCTTTCGAGCTCATCGGCGGCCGGAAGGGTTTCCAGGACTTCGAGCAGGGCCGGGCCGCTGTACCAGGGGGTGCGGTCCGAGCGGTCCACGACGTTGTCGCCGTCGAGCGCCGATACCGGGATGACCGCGACGTCGGCAATCCCATCGCTGCCCAAGCCAAGCTCGCGGGCAACCTTCTGCACGTCCGTCTCGATCTCGCGGAAGACCGACTCGCTGAAGTCCACGAGGTCGATCTTGTTCACGGCGACGATTACGTGCGCCACGCGCAGCAACTGCAGCACCGACAAGTGGCGGCGGGTCTGCTCCAGGACTCCCTTGCGGGCGTCAATGAGTACGACGACGGCATCCGCAGTGGATGCGCCCGTCACCGTGTTCTTGGTGTACTGAACGTGGCCGGGGCAGTCCGCGAGGATGAAGCTGCGGCGGTCGGTGGCGAAGTAGCGGTAGGCGACATCGATGGTGATGCCCTGTTCCCGTTCGGCGCGAAGGCCGTCGGTCAGGAGGGCAAGGTCGATGGCCTGGCTGCCGGTGGCGCCGGCTCCGCCGAAGCCACGGTCGGCAGAGGTGCGGGCGACGGCGTCGAGCTGGTCCGCGAGGATCGCCTTGGAATCGTGAAGGAGGCGGCCCACCAGGGTGGACTTGCCGTCGTCGACGGATCCAGCGGTGGCGAAGCGGAACAGCGTGGATTCGCGCAGGCCGGTCTCCAGGAGTGCGGTTTCGGTGCTCATTAGAAGTAGCCGTCCTTCTTGCGGTCTTCCATGGCTGCCTCGGAGATGCGGTCATCTGCGCGGGTGGCGCCACGTTCGGTGAGTGTGGATGCGGCAACTTCAACGACGACGTCGGCAACCGTGCGGGCGTCGGAAACGACCGCGCCGGTGCAGGACATGTCGCCCACAGTGCGGTAGCGGACGAGCTTGGTGACGACTTCCTCGTGCGGAAGCGGCATGGAAACCTCGCCGACTGCGCGCCACATGCCGTCGCGTTCGTAGACCTCGCGCTCGTGGGCGTAGTACAGGCCGGGCAGCTCAATGCCTTCGCGCTCGATGTAGCGCCACACGTCCAGCTCGGTCCAGTTGCTGATGGGAAACGCCCGGACGTGCTGGCCCACGGTGTGGCGGCCGTTGTACAGGTTCCACAGTTCGGGGCGCTGGTTACGGGGGTCCCACTGGCCGAACTCGTCGCGCAGGCTCAGGATGCGCTCCTTGGCACGGGCCTTGTCCTCGTCGCGACGTCCGCCGCCGAAAACGGCGTCGAACTTGTTGCGCTGGATGGCGTCCAGGAGCGGCACGGTCTGCAGCGGGTTGCGGGTACCATCGGCACGCTCGGCAAGTTCGCCACGGTCGATGAACTCCTGCACGGAACCCACCACGAGTTTCAGGCCCAGACGCTCCACCGTGCGGTCGCGGAAGTCGATGACCTCGGGGAAGTTATGGCCGGTGTCCACGTGCAGCACGGGGAACGGAACCTTGCCAGGCCAGAACGCCTTGGTGGCCAGGTGCAGCATGACCACGGAATCCTTGCCGCCGGAGAACAGCAGCGCAGGCTTCTCGAACTCGGCAACAACCTCGCGGATGATATGGATGGCCTCGGACTCGAGGGTGTCCAAAGACGAGAGGCGGGCCGACCGCAGAGCCTGGGCGGCAGTCGGCGTCTCCACAAGGTCCTTTTCCAGCACTGACAGCTCCGTGTCCTCGTTGGTTGTGTAGATGCTCATACGTGTAGTCCGCATTCTGTCTTGTCGGTTCCTGCCCAGCGGCCGGAGCGGGGGTCCGCTCCCGGGGCCACTTTGCGGGTGCAGGGCTGGCATCCGATGGACGGGTATCCCTGGCTCAGGAGGGGGTTGACGGGAAGGATGTTGTCTTCGGAGTACTGGACCAACTGGTCAAAGCTCCAGTCCGCCATCGGGTTGACCTTGACCAATCCGTTGGCCTCGTCCCAGCTGATCAGCGGGGTGTTGGTCCGGGTGGGGGCCTCGTCGCGGCGGACTCCGGTGAACCAGACTTCGTAGCCGGCGAGAGTCCGGCGCAGCGGCTGGACCTTGCGGAGCGCGCAGCACTGGGCGGCGTCGCGGGCAAACAGGTCCTTGCCGAGGAGGCGGTCCTGCTGCTCCACGGTGTTCTCGGGGAGCACGTCCACGATGTTCACGCGCAGGTTCGCGGCGACTTCGTCCCGCGTGGCATGGGTTTCCGGGAAGTGGTAACCGGTCTCCAGGAACAGGACGTCGACGCCGGGAAACTGGTCCGCGACGAGGGCCGGCAGCACGGCGTCCGCCATGGAGCAGGCCACGGCGACGGCGGGCAGTTCGAAGTTGCGGGCAACCCAGGCGATGACGTCGCGGGCGGGCGCATTCCAACCGAGCTCGGCGGCACCGGATTCGGCCAGGGCCTTGAGTTCGTCGTGGGAGCGCTGGCAGGGCCCACGGCCACCGGGGTCCCCGGCCGAGCTTGCGAGGTTGGGGAGTGGCTGGGGATTGGTCACTGGAGATCTCCTTCATCTGCGGAGTGTGCCCATTCGGCGAAGGTCTGGCCTTCGGCACGGTCGGCCACGAACTTCCGGACTACCCGCTCTACGTAATCGGGCAGGTCCTCGACGTAAACCTTGAGACCGCGCACGGTGCGTCCGAGGCCTGCTTCTTCGCGGTTGGACGAAGCCAGCCCGCCGCCCAGGTGAACCTGGAAGCCCGGGGTGGGGTCGCCGTCGGGCGTTGGCAGCATCATGCCCTTGAGCCCGATGTCCGCGGTCTGGATGCGGGCGCAGGAATTGGGGCAGCCGTTGATGTGCAGGGACAGGGCCTGCGGCAGCTGACCGCTGTCCGCGAGGTCGGCCAGGCGGCGTTCCAGTTCGGCGACCGCGGTGGCTGCCGTGACCTTGGTTTCCACGATGGCGAGCTTGCAGAACTCGATGCCGGTGCAGGCGATGGTGCCGCGGCGGAACACGGACGGGCGGGCGGAGAGGCCTAGGGTGTCCAGTTCGGCGACGAGCGGTTCCACCTGCTCCTTGGCGACGTCCAGCACAACGATCTTCTGGTGCGGCGTGGTGCGCAGGCGGAAGGAGCCGCGGGCTTCGAGGGTGTCCGCGAGCTTCACGAGCTGGCTTCCGGAGAGACGACCGGCCAAGGGTGTGGCTCCGATGAAGAACTTGCCGTCCTTCTGCTCGTGGATGCCGACGTGGTCGCCCGGGGTCGAGGGCTTGGGCGCTGCGGGGCCGTCGGAAAGCTTGAAGCCGAGGTATTCGTCCTCCAGGATCTGGCGGAACTTTTCGGGACCCCAGTCGGCCATGAGGAACTTCAGGCGTGCCTTGGTGCGCATCCGGCGGTAACCGTAGTCGCGGAAGATACTGGTGACGCCGAGCCACACTTCGGCGGCTTGCTCAGGCTTCACGAACGCGCCGAGGCGCTTGGCGAGCATCGGGTTGGTGGACAGCGCGCCGCCTACCCAGAGGTCATAGCCGACGCCGAGTTCGGGGTGGACCATGCCGACCAGGCCGAAGTCGTTGATCTCGTGGACCACGTCCTGCGAGGGGTGGCCGGTAATGGCGGTCTTGTATTTGCGCGGCAGGTTGGCGAGCTCGGGGTCGCCGATGAAGCGCTCCGCGAGTTCGTGGATCAGCGGCGTAGGATCGATGATCTCGTCCTTGGCGATGCCGGCAACCGGGGAGCCCAGGATGACACGCGGCACGTCGCCGCAGGCCTCGGTGGTGGACAGGCCGACTGATTCGAGGCGGCGCCAGATTTCGGGCACGTCCTCCACCCGGATCCAGTGCAGCTGGATGTTCTGGCGGTCCGTCAGGTCGGCGCTGCCGCGGGCGAAGTCCACGGAGATCTGGCCGATGACGCGCAACTGCTCAGTGGTGAGCGCACCGCCGTCGATCCTCACGCGGAGCATGAAGTACTTGTCCTCGAGCTCGTGCGGCTCAAGCGTGGCGGTCTTGCCGCCGTCGATCCCGGGCTTGCGCTGGGTGTAGAGGCCCCACCAGCGGAAACGGCCGTGGAGGTCCGTACCGTCGATCGAGTCGAAGCCGTGCTTGGAGTAGACAGACTCGATACGCTCGCGGACGTTGAGCCCGTTGTCTTCCTGCTTCCAGGTTTCGTTGGCGTTGAGCGGCGCGGTGCCGTCAACCTTCCACTGGCCATGGGGTTTAGCGGCAGGACGGGCGGTGCGGGCCGGGCGCTTGGGTGCAGCCTCGTCCGCAGACGCTCCGGCTAGAGCTGTATCAGTCATGCATCGACTGTAGGGCTGGCCAGAGAGGCGTAACAAAGGTCCGGGAAACGGAAAGTCACCTAGGGAAACATTTCGTCACGAACCGCCGTCGGGCCTTGTTCAGCTGGCCGCGCTGTGCATTCGACATGCCCGCTCAGGAGCGAGCGGCAACCGCCGCGTCGTAGCGTTCCAAGGCGATCTCCGCGAGCACCGGAGAGGGCAGCAGTGGCGCCGTCACGACGTCGGCGCCGGCCTTGGACAGCTGGTCGTGGAAGTAGCCCGTGGCCAGCAGATACGAGGACACGACCACCCGGCCGCCGTCGTCGGTGACTTCCGCGCCGGTGACTTCCGCGCCGGTGAGTTCGGCGCGTAGGGCCGCGACGCCGTCGGGCACGTTCGGCTCGGCACTCGCGCCATAGGCGACGCGCACCTTGTTCGGCAGCAACTCGGCGAGCTGGCGCGCCTGCTCTTCCGAATCGACGGAACCGTCCGGCAGCGACGAGCCCGCGGCGGCGAGCAGGACGCCGTCGCCCTCGCCGAGGCCGGCGGCGCGCAACCGTGCAGCGAGCAGCTCCGCGAGCCGCGGGTCCGGCCCCAGCGGCGGCGCGGCGGTCACCTCGGGGCGGGACTTGATCGCCTTGGGGATGTCCACCTTGACGTGGTAGCCGGTGCTGAGCAGCAAAGGAACGACGACGGCGGGCGTGCCTTCCGGGAGCCCGGCCACCACGCCGCCCAACTCGGGCTCCTGGACGTCTACGTAGGCCTCGACGACGGTCAGGCCGGGGCGCAAGGCCTCAATCTCGGCCATGACCTGGCGGATAGCGGCCTGCCCTTCGAAGTTCCGGGTTCCATGGGCGCACGCGATCAAGACGGGGCTGTTCATGCGTGCAAGCGTAACGTTGGGCGAGCATGATCGCCCGTCTGTGAACGAAGAATGGAGCTGCATTTGTTCACTTTTGACCTTGCGCTGGTATGGCTGGATCTGGCCGGCGTCTTCTTTTTCGCCGTGTCCGGATCCTTGCTCGCGGCCAAGAAGCAGTTCGACATCATCGGCTCGCTCCTCTTGGCTTCGCTGGTCGGCCTGGGCGGCGGCGTCATCCGAGACATCGTCATCAATGCCGGCCCGCCCGCGGCGTTCACCAACCCGGTGTACCTGCTGCCACCCTTGTTGGCCGCGGGGCTGGTGTACTTCCTGTTTTCGAGCATCCAGCGCTTCACGTCCCTCTTGACACTGTTCGACGCCGGCGGGCTGGCCTTGTTCTGCATCACGGGGACGCTCAAGGCACTGGCCGCCGGGATGAATCCGGTGGCTGCAATCTTGTTGGGAGTCACCACGGCTGTGGGCGGCGGCTTGCTCCGCGACATTACAGCCAACGAAATTCCCACCCTCTTCAACGCACGGGATCTCTACGCCCTGCCGGCCCTCACGGGGGCCGCCCTGACCGCACTGCTCTGGAACATCGGCGCCTTCACCGGACTGACGGCGGCCTTGGTTGCCGGCTGGGTTTTCGCCTTCCGGGTGGTGGCTTGGCGGCGTGGTTGGCGGGTGCCCCTCGCGGTCCGGGGATGGCACCGCGCCGGGGTGTCCCCGGGCGCCGATTCACGTGGCCGCGATTAGCTAGGATGGGAGCATGACTGACATGTTCCTCGAGAAGTTCCGCGCGCTTGTACCGAAGTATCTCGAGGACGAATGGCAGGAAGAAGACGGGCTGTCCGCCGCTGAGCTGGACGAGGCCCTGTCCGCCCACTCATTCACCATTCCCATGGTGCTGCGCGAGTTCTACCTCGCCCTCGGTGGTTGCGAGGACCTCATGGAGGCCTACCACTACTTCTGGGACCCCGAAGAGCTCGAAGTGGACGACGAAGGTTTCCTCATGTTCTTGGAGGACGAGGAAGAGCAGTTCACTTGGGGCTTCCGCGTAGGCGACCTCGGCGTCCCGGATCCCATCGTGTGGCGCCGCAACAACGCCCGCGGCCAATGGAAATCCGAAGAAGGCACGTTCTCCGAGTTCGTGTTCGACATGTTCGACTGGGCTTTCAGCGACGAAGGCTAGGCTTTTTTGGGGGGGCTTTAGTGGGCGCCGCGCCTTCCTGACCCTCTTTGAATTTCGAGGAGCCGTGACACACCTGGATCAGGTGTGTCGCGGCTTTTTTCGTGCCAAAGAAGGTCAGGACGGTCCGCGCTTTGGTGGAGTCTGCTGCTGGATTACGACGGCGGCACCCACCCGGGCGCGTATCTTGCGGGGGCGAAGCGGCCGACTTCCCGGTGCCGCAACACGGTCAAGACCTCGTTGACCATCTCTTCAGGACGGTGGACCACGTCCTGGTAGAAGTAGTGCAACGACAAGAGCCCACCCTTCACACTGGCGTTGTCCCGGTACCGGTCCTTCTTGACCTGCCGCGGCTCCAGATGCGTATGGCCGTCGAGTTCCACTACAAGGCACTCGTTGATCAAGCAGTCCACCTCCCCCACCCCCGCCAGTTCCACATGCATCCGGACCCGGAGACCCGCCCGGACAAAGTGCGTGTGTGCGAGCACTTCCAGCAAGGAATCAGCCCTGGGCAGCACAAGATCCAGCGCAGCCCTCGCTGCTCCGTTGCGGTTGCCTTGCAGTTTCGTCTTAAGGAAGTCTGCGGTGATCAACCCGCGGCTAACTGCGGACTGGACAATTACCAAGGATTCCAGTTCGGGTCGGCATCTCAGGGCGTGGATAAGGACATCAGCTAGGCCGGCCACAGGAAGGTACGGATGCCCCGGGTGGCTACATCGGGCGTGGTCCACCACACCGTCCCGGACTAGGCCGCTACCGCAGCTGAGATGGATGGCCTCGGGTTTCCGGGAACTCCCCAGTCCTTGGACGCCTCCTGGCTCCTGCAGCTGCCACAAATTGTAGAAACGAACAGCCGAAACGCAGGTCAAGACGCCATTCGCCGCCAGCGCAGCAACGATGCCTGGATCGGCGCCCTCAATCGTGTAGATCCCACGGCGCAACAGGTTGAGCGTTCCGTTGCGGAGCCCTTGGGCCAACGCCGACTTGGGAAAGCCCGCTCTAAGCAGTTGCGCAGTCCGGGCCGCACCGCCCCGCCTCTGGAGGAATTGCACTATATCCATGTGGCCACTCCAGCAGCATCGCTCAGGCGACAGTAGCTCCGGGTTCCCCTATGTGGACAACTTTGCTGGCCCTTCCTGACCTTCTTTGGGTCCATAAACTGCCGGACACACCCCTTCTCAGGCGTGTCGGGGCCATTTTGAATTCAAAGAAGGTCAGGACGGCGCGCAGAATTCCCCGAAAACTCCGAAAATCCCTTTGACCGGGAAAGTTGCACCCGTGACAAAGTTGTCATATGCTGTAACCGGATTCACTAAATGCCTCCGGTGGATCTGATGCGAACGGAGATTATGGTCCCGGTTCGTTGCAGCGCGTGACTCGTAGCGTTGCAAGGAACCGGGGCCATTGCATTTAAGCCCAGCCCCCGTCTCGGCCCGCCGGCCCGACCCAAGTGAATCGCAGTTGTTGTCGTTATAACGGCTCAAAACGACAACAACTGCGAGTCAGTTGGGTCTGCGACGAAGGAAAAGGGGCGAGAACGACGGCACCCTCTGCAGGGCTGCCCACGCCGCCAAGACTCAGCTGGCGCGCTCCACCACGGCGTGGGCGAAGTTCGTCAGCGACTCCTTGACCACGCCTTCGGGCAACGGCTTCAAGGCTTCGATGGCTTCAGCGGACCATTGGCGCGCGATCACCCAGGATTCCGCGGTGACAGGATGCTCGCGGAGCCCCGCGACGGCCAGGGCCAGGGCTTCATCGGAGGACAGGTCGCCGTCAACCAGCTTCAAGAGTTCGACGGCGGAGTGGTCACCGTTGTCGGCGGCCTTGCGGAGCAGGAGGACGGGCAGCGTGGGAACGCCCTCCCGGAGGTCTGTGCCCGGAGACTTGCCGGACTTGACCTTGACACCGGTCACGTCGATGACGTCATCGGCTAGTTGGAAGGCCACGCCGACCTTCTCGCCGTACTCCACGAGCACGTCTTCGAAGGCTTCGTCGGCGCCGGCAAAGATGGCACCCAGCTGGCCCGAGGCGGCAACCAGGGAACCGGTCTTGTCGGCGATGACGGAGAGGTAGTGCTCCACCGCGTCCTCGCCTTCGCGCGGGCCCACGGTTTCGTGCAGTTGCCCGAGGCACAAGCGTTCGAAGGTGCGGGCCTGGATTCCCAAGGCACGCGAACCGAGCTCTGACACCAGGATCGAGGCGCGGGCAAAGATCAGGTCACCCGTGAGGATGGCTACCGAGTTGCCCCAGACTTCGTGCGCCGTGGGGGCACCGCGGCGGTAGGGCGCGGAGTCCATCACGTCGTCGTGATAGAGGGTGGCGAGGTGGGTCAGTTCAACCACGACGGCGGCCTGGACCACTTCCGGACGGGAGGCGTCACCGAGGTGGGCACACAGGAGAGTCAAAAGCGGGCGGATGCGCTTGCCGCCGGCTTCCACCAGGTGACGCGACGTTGCGTCAGCCAGGGGATCCGAGTTGGCGATTGCTTCGCGGAGCTTCTTTTCCACGCGGGCAAGGTTGGTGGTGATGGCAGGACCCAGCTCCACGTCCTTGGCGATAGCCGCAAAACCGGCAGGAAGCTGCAGGCCGGTGGCGATCGCGGTGGTGGTGGGAGCGGGTTCGACAGCGTCCGGCAAGCCGTGCCCGGCGTGCGTCCAGCTGTGTTCGGCAGAGTGAGTCACGGGTTAACCCTAACTTTTCGCGGAGGAAAGCGTTGATTCGGTGCCGGTACGGGTGGAAGCGGCGGTGGACGTGGTGTTGGAGGTGGCCGGGACAAGCATCTCGAGGACGCGGATGGCGCGGTCCTCGAAACCCTTGGCGGACGTATCCGTGAGGTTGGCGAGCATCCGCACCACAAAGCGCATGAGAACCGGAATGGGCATGCCGGTCCGTAGTGCGAGTTTCATGACGGCGGGCTTACCAATGAGGGCGGCAAAGACACGGCCCAGGGTGAAGTGTGAACCCCACTGGTCCCGCACGTAGTCCGCGTACCGCGAAAGGTGCGCGTCGGCGTCGTCGGCTGTCCACCGGGCTGAACGCGAGCGGACGGACGCATCAACAAGAAACTCGGCCGCAAAGCGGGCGGACTCCATGGCGTAGGAAATACCCTCGCCGTTGAACGGGGAAACCATCCCGCCGGCGTCGCCCAGGAGCATGAGCCCCGGCGAGTAGTGCGGCGTGCGGTTGAAGCCCATCGGCAGCGCGGCGCCGCGGATCTCCCCCACTTGGTTTTCGGGCGTGAAACCCCACTCGGACGGCATGCCGGCGGTCCATTCGCGCAGGACCTGCTTGTAGTCGAGCTTGCCGAATTCCTTGGAGGAGTTCAGGATGCCCAGGCCGACGTTGGACGTGCCGTCCCCGACGCCGAAAACCCAGCCGTAACCGGGCAGCGGCTTTCCGGACTTGCCCGGAAGCTCAAGCCAGCCTTCCATCCAGTCGTCGTCGTGTCGGGGCGAGGTGAAGTAGGTGCGGACGGCGACGCCGAGCGGGCGGTCGTCGCGTTTGTGCATGCCGAGCGAAACCGCGGTGCGGGTCGAGTTGCCGTCGGCGGCGAGCACGACGTCGGCATGGAAGTCGCGCGTTTCGCCCGTCTTGCGTCCGGACTCGTCGAGCAGCGCGGCGCGCGCGCCGATCACCCGCCCGGCGTCGTCGCGCAGTGCTTCGGTGACGCTGTGGCGTTCAAGGACGACGGCGCCGGCCGACTGGGCGTGCCGGGCCAGTTCCTCGTCGAATCCGAGGCGCGTGCGGATGAGTCCGTAGGTGGGAAAATCGGCGACCTCGGGCCACGGCAATTCAATGGTGCGGCCGCCGGCGATGAGCCTGAGCCCCTTGTTGCGGCGCCACCCCTCGTCCTCGGCGTGCGGGAGGCCAAGCTTCTGGATCTCGCGGACCGCGCGCGGAGTCAGGCCGTCGCCGCAGACCTTCTCACGCGGGAAGGCGGTCTTTTCCAGCACCGTCACGGAAATGCCCGCCCGGGCAAGGTAGTACGCGGCGGTGGACCCGGCTGGCCCTGCGCCGACTATCAGTACGTTCACAGCGTCCTTGTTAATAGGCCGGTTAGCGGGACTGATCGCCGGCTTGGCGGCGCGGCTTGATCTGGCGGCGCAGCTTGGCCACGGGAACGCTTTCCCGGTGTTCGGCTCCGGGCTTCTGGGCGCGGTGCACCGCTACGATGCCGCCGCTCAGGTTGCGGTAGTTGACGTCGGTCCAGCCGGCTTCCTGCAGCCACGCGGCCAGGTGGTCCTGGTCCGGCCAGGCGCGGATGGACTCGGCGAGGTACACGTAGGCGTCCGGGTTGGAGGAGACCTTGGTGGCGATGGCAGGCAGTGCGCGCATGAGGTATTCGGTGTACATGGTCCGCCAAAGGGGCACGACCGGGGCGGAGAATTCGGCGATAACCAGGCGGCCGCCCGGCTTGGTGACACGGAACATCTCCGCGAGGGCCTTGTGTGGTTCGTTGACGTTGCGCAGGCCGAAGGAAATGGTGCACGCGTCGAAGGAGTTGTCCGCGAAGGGCAGCTTGGTGGCGTCCCCGGCAACGAAGTTGATGTCCGGACGGCGGCGCTTGCCCACCTTCAGCATTCCCAACGAGAAGTCGCAGGCCACGACGTCCACTCCGGCGTCCGCGTACGGTTCGCTGGACGTACCGGTACCGGCAGCCAGATCCAGGACCTTTTGGCCTACCCGAACATCCATCGCATCCACGACGACGCGGCGCCAACGCCGGGTCTGCCCCATGGACAGGACGTCGTTGACGACATCGTATTTGGGGGCGACATCGTCAAACATCGTCGCAACTTCGTCCGGACGCTTTTCCAAGGATGCTCGGTTCACCCTGCAATTGTCTCAGACAAATATGGGAAGAACTTTCGGGGCACTCCGGTCCGGGCCCGGTTCGCGCGCCGGGTTCCCGTTCCAGGTTCCGTTCCGGCCAGCGCGGCTACCGTTGCGCGCGGGAGTAATGTTGTTCCATCATGACGAGTACGCTCCGCACCTTGACAGTCCCCCTCGATGTTGATTCATCCTCCGGGGGACTGCCGTCATTTCTGGTCCGGGACGATGTCCTGTGCTGGTCCCGCCGAGAGAACGGACTGGTGGGCTTTGGCGAACTCGCGCGCTTCACCGCTTCCGGACCCGATCGCTTCCTCGAGGCCGACATCTGGTGGCGCCACCTCGTCATCGAGGCCGACGTCACGGATCCCCTTGAGCTCCCCGGCACCGGCCCAGTGGCCTTTGGCTCCTTTGCCTTCTCCAAGACGTCCGACTTTGAGTCCCGCTTGATCCTTCCGGAAATCGTTGTCGGTATCCGGGATGGGCAGTCCTGGCTCACGCAGCTGACGCTCGACGACGTCGAACTCACCGAGGCGGGAGCACTCGCCACCCTCGCGGATTGGCTCAGCGGCGAGTCAGGGAAACGCGAGTCAGCGGCCGGTGAGCTTACGGCGGCAGGAGGCTCCGGCGTCGGGCACCCAACTAGCTCGCAGTTGTTGTCGTTTAGAGGGCCCAAAACGACAACAACTGCGAGTCAGTTGGGCGACGGGAAGGTGACGCTGGAGAGCGGTTCACTGAGCGAGGCCGCCTGGAAGCAGGCCGTGGCCGAGGGCGTGGCGGAAATCCGCACCGGAAAGCTGGAGAAGCTGGTTCTCGCGCGCGACGTCGTGGCGACGCTGCCCGACGGCGTCAACGCCGCCAAAGTGCTCCAGCAGCTGGCCAGCCGTTACCGCGAATGCTGGACCTACGGCGTCGACGGCTTGGTGGGCGCGACGCCGGAAATGCTCATCCAGGTGGAGGGCCGCACAGCGCAGGCGCGGGTCCTGGCCGGGACGCTGGACCGTCGCGACGCCGAGGGCGTGGACGGCTCCCCTATGGAATACGCCGAACGCGTGCTGGCCGGTTCGGAGAAACAACGGCACGAGCACGAGATCGCCATCCAGTCGCTGACCACCCAGCTCGCGCCGTTCTCCGAGGCCATGAACGCCCACAGCGAACCGTTCATCCTGGAACTGCCCAATGTGTGGCACTTGGCATCGGATGTGAAGGCCGAGCTCGCCGATATCGAGGGACATGTCCCTACGTGCCTTGCGCTGATCAACGCCCTCCATCCCACCGCCGCCGTGTGTGGGACACCTACTCTGGTTGCCGGGGAACTGATCCGGGAGCTTGAGCACATGGATCGCGGGCCGTACGCCGGTCCGGTCGGATGGCTCGACGCCGCGGGGAACGGCGAGTGGGGCATCGCACTGCGCGGCGCGATCATCGAGAGTCCTACCACCGTGCGCCTCTATGCGGGCTGCGGGATCGTGGAAGGCTCCGTTCCCGACGCCGAGCTGGCCGAGACCTGGGCAAAATTCCGGCCGATGCTCGAGTCGCTGGGGATCAGCAACTAAGCCTCAAACCCGAGGATTCCGTTCGAAACCTACCCTCCCAACTGTCTGGGGTGCGAGACAATAGCCACGTTGGGGGTCTTGATTTTTTACTTGGTAGGTTATCCAATAGTAAAACTTAGTTTTCTGTGACGCACATCTCATGTTCGGCGCTACACTATGAACCGATTAGTTTCGCATCCACTGCAAAAAAAGGTAAGAAAATGCAGAAATTCCGTTCGCTCCCGGTCAGTTCGACGCTCAAGGCTGCAACCATCATCGCAATCGGCGCCTTGGCACTGACTGCCTGCACCAACGCCTCAGAGGCCGGCCCATCGAGCGCCGCCTCGCCTTCCGGCAGTGCCAATGCAAGCTTTGACCCCAGCACCATCACCAAGGACGACACCCTCGCTGCGCTGGTCCCCGCGGCCATCAAGTCCAAGGGCACGCTGACCGTCGGCTCGGACACGACCTACGCTCCTGCGGAATTCCTCGGAACCGACGGCCAGACCCCGGTTGGTTACGACGTCGACATCGCCAAGGCGATCGGCGCCACCCTTGGTTTGAAGGTCCAGGTGCAGACCGCCGAATTCACGGGCATCCTCCCCGCCCTCGGCCCCAAGTACGATCTGGGCATCTCGTCCTTCACCATCAACCCTGAGCGTCTCGGCGCCGTTAATATGGTCAGCTACTTCAACGCCGGCACCGCGTGGGCCGTGCAGAAGGGCAACCCGAAGAAGTTCTCCCTGGATGACGTCTGCGGCAAGTCCATCGGCGTGCAGACCGGCACGGTCCAGGAAGACCCGGACCTCTCCGGCCGCAACAAGAAGTGCGCAGCTGACGGCAAGCAGCCCATCAACATCGTGACACTCAAGAACCAGACCGACGTCACCACCCGTCTCGTCAACGGCAGCATCGACGCGATGGCAGCCGACTCCCCCATCATCGGTTACGCCCTGACGCAGACCAACGGACAGCTTGAGAAGCTCGGCGATGTGTACGACGCCGCTCCCCAGGGCATCGCTGTTGCCAAGTCGGACACCGCCCTCGCCGATGTCATCCAGAAGACCCTGACCAAGCTCATGTCTGACGGTTCCTACAAGAAGATCCTCACCGGCTGGGGCAACGCCGAAGGCGCCATCACCAAGTCCGAGGTCAACCCGGCGGTCAAGTCTTGAGTATTCCCGCCACCGATAACAAATCAGGTGCACAGATGGATCATCATCAACCAGGCCACGCAGCACCAGTGCTGAACGACGCGGTGCCTGTCAGGCACCCTGGCCGTTGGATCAGCGCCATCGTCATCGTTGGCGTACTAGCACTTATGGTGCAGAGCGTGATCACGAACCACAACTTCCGTTGGGACGTTGTGGGCACCTACATCCTGGACGTGAAGGTCGTCCAGGGTGTTGGCTGGACGCTTCTCCTGACCGTAGCTTCGATGGTCATTGCCATTGTCCTGGCCATCCTGCTGGCCGTGATGCGCCAGTCCGACAACCCCGTCCTGCGCTACACGAGTTGGGTCTGGGTCTGGTTCTTCCGCGGCACCCCGGTCTACACCCAGTTGGTCTTCTGGGGCCTGATCGCCGTCCTCTACCCCAAGATCAGCGCAGGGGTGCCGTTTGGCCCCGAACTGTTCAGCGTGGACACGAGCACCGTCATTACGGCTCTTGTTGCGGCGATCCTGGGGCTAGGCCTGAACGAATCCGCCTATCTGGCGGAGATCTTCCGGGCCGGCCTGAAGTCAGTGGACAAGGGACAGACCGAAGCCGCCGAAGCCCTGGGCATGGGCAACGGCAAGATCATGTGGCGGATCATCCTGCCCCAGGCAATGCGCATCATCGTCCCGCCCACCGGCAACGAAACCATCGGCATGCTCAAGACCACCTCCCTGGTCCTGGCAGTCCCGTTCACCCTGGACCTGACCTTCGCGACCAACGCCCTGGCCAACCGGATCTACCTTCCGGTGCCGCTGCTGATCGTGGCAGCCATCTGGTACTTGGTCATCACCAGCCTCCTCATGGTCGGCCAGCACTACATCGAGGCCTACTACGGCAAGGGCGTGGACACCAACCTGGCCCCGGCCGTCATCAACCCGGCAGCCGCCAAGGCCGCTGCCGCAGTGGCACCGAGCGCCGAAGCTGAGCCGTCCTTAAAGATGGACTTCCCCGAGGAGGACGCAAAATGACGATCACCACCCAGAAACCGCTGGTGCGGATCGAAGGCCTCCACAAGTACTACGGCCAACACCATGTGCTCCGCGGCATCGACCTGACGGTCAACCAGGGCGAAGTGTCCGTTGTCATCGGCCCGTCCGGTTCGGGCAAGTCCACGATGCTCCGCTGCGTGAACCTCCTCGAAACCATCAGCGCCGGCCGCATTTCCGTTGGCGACCAGCTGATCGGCTACCGCGAAGTCAACGGCCGCCTCCACGACCTGAAGGTCAAGGAAATCGCCGCGCAACGCCGGGAAATCGGCATGGTCTTCCAGCGCTTCAACCTGTTCCCCCACAAGACCGCGTTGTACAACGTGATGGAAGCACCCGTGCAGGTCAAGGGCAAATCCAAGAGTGATGCCAAGAAGGCCGCCCTCGAATTGTTGGACCGGGTGGGCCTGGCTGATCGAGCCAACCACTACCCTGCTCAGCTTTCCGGCGGCCAGCAGCAACGCGTCGCGATCGCCAGGGCCCTGGCCATGGAACCGGAACTGATGCTCTTCGACGAGCCGACGTCCGCCCTTGACCCCGAGCTCGTGGGCGACGTGCTCAACGTGATGAAGGACCTGGCCAAGTCCGGCATGACCATGATCGTGGTGACCCACGAGATCGGCTTTGCCCGCGAAGTCGGCGACCGCCTGACCTTCATGGACGGAGGTGTGGTGGTGGAATCCGGTGACCCCCGCGAAATCATCGCCAACCCCCAGCACGCCCGCACCAAGGAATTCCTCAGCCGCGTGCTGTAATTCCTGCTGCACCTGCGACGCGCAAATGCCCTGACGCGGCTGGAAATCCAGCCGCGTCAGGGCATTTCCGTGTCGTCAGCCAGATTGCGCGTCGCCAGGGCCGAACATCTACGCCCCGAGGAGCACCTGGGATACTGCCGCAGCCACTGCGGCCTTGATGCGCGCGTGCAAGGGCCGCAACCCAGACCGGTCCGTGCGTACTTCCACGATGCTGCGCCCCTTCAAAGGCGAGGCAAGCACTGCGGCGAGCTCCGCCGTCGTACGCACCAAGGTGTGCCCGACGCCGTATGCCGCGGCGAGCGCTGAAATGTCCACGCTGTGCGGGGTGCCGAAGAGGCGCTCGACGGCGGTGCCGTAACCGCCGTCGTCCTCCACCTTGCCGTGCTCAAGGAGACCGAAGATGCCCCCGCCGGCGTCGTTGAGGACCACGATGCGCAGGTCCGGTCCGGGTTCGCCGGCTCCGAGGAGGAGGCCGCCGGCGTCGTGCAGGAAGGTGACGTCTCCCAGGAGGAGGGTGGTTTCGCGGCCCGCTCCGAGGGCGATTCCCGTAGCCGTGGAGATAGTTCCGTCAATGCCGGCGAGGCCGCGGTTCGCGAACACCGTGGCGAGGGGCTCGGGGCCGGGCTGTCCGGCGAGGTCGACGTCGCGGATGCCATTGGAGGAGCCCAGGACCAGCTGCCCGCGCGCGTGTTTCCAGACGACGGCTCCCACGGCGGGTCCGCTGGCCGCCAGCTCGGCCTCGAGGACGCCGTCGAGCGTGTGTTGGGCCGCAGCCCCGGCCAGGAGCCAGGCGTCGAGCCAATCATCAGAGCCGCGGCCGGCGAACCCTGCCAGTTCAGCCAGGGAATCGAAGCGTTCCTCGCGACGCCGGCCGTGTTCATACCAGGCCACCGGAACGGGCTCGTACATGGCGGCGGGGAGGTCGTTGCGGGCCAGGAGGGCGGCGACGGGCCGGGACAGCGTAGGCCGCCCGAAGACTACCACCCGCTCGATCGGCAGAGCAGACCCGGGCCCGAAGTTGTCCAGCATGAGGCGATACGGGCCGACCGCGTTGGGACCGAAGCGCGCGTTGGAGGAGGGCTCGGCGAGCAAGGGAAGGCCGTGGGCACGGGCGAACGCCTCGGCGACCGGACCGGCGTCGTGCCCTGCCAAAACCACCGTCCGCCGCTCGGTCAGTTCAGCGGGAGCGGGGGGCATGCTCAATGGCTGGGGACCGGAATCGTAGTGGAAAACTCCGTGGCCCTTGGTGGCGGGCAGCGCCTCGCCCGGTTCGGGAACCAACGGCTCGCGGAAGGCCAGGTTGAGCTGCACCGGGCCGGGTGGCGTGTCCGCGAGGGCGCCGGTGGCCGCGTAGATGGCGGTCTCGACGGCCCGCTTCGGGTTGCTGCCCGCGGCGATGTCGACGGCGAAGCGAACGTGGTCGCCGAAGAGGTCGAGTTGGATGGTGGTCTGGTTGGCGCCGGTGCCGTGGAGCTCGGCCGGGCGGTCGGCCGAAAGGACTACGAGGGGCACGGCGGCGTGGTTGGCTTCCATGACCGCAGGCAAAAGATTCCCGACGGCGGTGCCCGAGGTGGTCAGGACGGCCGCCGGAGCGCCCGTCGACAGGGCCAAGCCCAAGGCCGTGAAACCGGCCGAACGTTCGTCGATCCTCACCAGGAGGCGGACATTCCCGGCCGCTTCGGCCTCGGCGAGTGCGTAAGCCATGGGTGCCGAGCGCGAACCGGGAGAGATAACCACGTGCCGCACACCGCCGTCGAGCAACGCCTTGACGGCGATACGGGCAGCGGCGAGGGAGCTCAGGGAGCCTTGCGAAGTCACCGCACCAGTCTATTAGCGGCGCCTCCCTCCCGACGCTCGCTCACCTATAGGGCCAAAACCCCAAACGCTCGCTCACTCCCTTGAAGAGAGTGAGCGAGCGTCGGCCGAAAGACCCACATACGTGAGCGGGCGTCGGCCGGTGCGTTGGTCGGGAAGGCGTCGGGCAAGGGAAGGGCTAGCCGTCCTTGCGGAACACCTGCACGATCGACGGACGCGGGGCGCGGACCTGGCCGGCGGCCGGGGCGACTCCGGCGCCCACGTAATCCGGGAAGAAGGAGTGGGGGGCGTCGAACGTCCCTTCCTCACCCGGGTGCTGCACGGCGACGAAGACGGTCCGCTCGTCGTCGTGCACGATCGGTCCGCACGTCTCGGCGTCGCGCGGCACGGCGAGGAACTGCTCAACCTTGCCGCGTTCGCTGCCATCCAGCGTGACCTTGAAGAGGCCATCCGCGTACCCGATCGACGACGGCGCGCCGTCAGTGGCGATCCACATGTAGCCTGCCGAATCGAAAGCGACGTTGTCCGGGCAGGAAATGGGCGAGACCTTGTCGGCCGGGAAGCCGGAGAAGTAGGTCGAGGAGTTCTTGGCGGGGTCTCCACAAACCATCAGGAGCGTCCAATTGAAGCGCGTAGACGTCTGGTCACCGGTTTCGGTGATTTCCACGATGTGGCCGTCCCGGTTGAGGGTGCGCGGGTTGACCTCGGTGGCGCCTTCCTTTCCAGGCTTGCCGCGGTCCGAGTTGTTGGTGCAGACCACGTAGACCTTGCCGGTGGCCAGGTTGGGTTCGACGTCTTCGCAGCGGTCCATCTTGGTGGGGCCGACCTTGTCCGCGGCCAGGCGGGTGTAGACAAGTACCTCAGGAACGGACATGCCCGGAACTGCGGAGACGCCGTCGACCACCAAGGGAAGCCACTCGCCGGAACCGTCGAAGGCGCCGTCGGAGGGAAGCGCGCCGTTGCCGGTAATCTCCGACGCCGGAGAGTCGCCGGTGAACTTGGCAACGTAGAGGTCGCCCTCGGAGAGAAGGTCCATGTTGCTCCGGCGTGCCGCGGCCGAGTCGCCGGGCATGTACTTGCCCTTGGAGACGAACTTGTAGAGGTAGTCGAAGCGCTCGTCGTCGCCCATGTACGCCACCACGTGGCCCGAGTCGGCAACTATCACGTTGGCGCCCTCGTGCTTGAAGCGGCCCATGGCGGAGTGCTTCTTGGGTGTGGAGGAGGGGTCGAACGGGTCGACTTCAACAATCCAGCCAAAGCGGTTGGACTCGTTGGCGTAGCCGGCGTTGTTGGTGTTGAAACGCGGCTCATCCAGCTCCCACTTACGGGCCGTTGCCTTGTTGGAGAGGCCGTAGCGCTTGTCGCCCGCCGAGGTGCCGGGAGCCGCAAAGTAGCCGTTGAAGTTTTCCTCGCCGGAGAGGATGGTGCCCCAGGGAGTGGTGCCTCCGGAGCAGTTGCCGAGGGTGCCTTTGATCCTCCGGCCTGAGGGATCGTCGATGGTCTTCACCAAGTCCGTGCCAGCGGCGGGACCGGTGAGTTCGTAGGTGGTGTCGGTCAGGAAACGGCGGTTGAGCGGCGCACCCTTGACGTAATTCCACGGCTTGTTCTTGTTCTTGCGCTCAAGTTCCACAACCGTGAGCCCGTGTGCGGCACGCCCGATCGCGCGCGCCTCCGCGGCCGCCAAAGTTGCCGGGAACATGATGTTCTCGTTGGTGTACTCGTGGTTGGTGAAGAGCACGGCACGGCGGTCCTTGGAATCCGGGATGGGCAGGATGTCCGTGTAGTCGTTGTTGTAGCCGAACTGTCGGGCCTGCGCTGCCGCGGTCTGGCCGTTCAGCTCGAAGGCCGGCGAGTCTGCGAAGAGCGGATCGCCCCAACGGATGATCGGCTGCCACGCGAATCCATCCGGGACGGTGAACGCGTCCACGGTGTAATCGACCGGCTTGATCGGCGCGAACTTGAGCTTGGCCTTGTCGAAGCCCGTCTTCGCCGCCGCTGACAGGCCAGCGCCGCCGGGAACGTTGCCGGAAAGGCTTCCGCCCAGCACGACGGCGAGCGCACCGACGGCGCCGAAGCCCAGGGCGGCGCGGCGGGACACGGCTGCGGAAGCGATGTCGCGGAAGTAGGCGTTGGAACTCGTATTGCACACCTCGCCCGAGCAGGCGTTGTCGCACTTCAGGGCGCACGTCACGGGGCTGCGCTTGCCCTTCGTATGGCCGAGCATGGGGAGCAAGTCGAACTTGCGCTTGGTTGATTCAGACATGGGAAATACCTCCGGGGATTGAGTGATTTCCCAACCCTTACAGCGCTATCGGAATCCGAGAGGACGCTCCGGTTAAGTTCCGGTGAATTCCCAGACTTTTCCCAGCAATCTATGCCTCAAGGAGTGCGTGCACGCGACGGAGCCGGTCCAGCCACCAGTCGCGACGTTCAGCGGGAGCCGCATACCGCTCCAGCAGCCCCTCGTCGGCGACGGCTTCGCGGACCCGGATCGCGCCGTCGTCGGGCACCAACGGATCCTGCGTGATGTCCGAGGCGAACAGCCGCACTGTCCCCAGCCCGCACGCGTACGGCAGTTCCGGCAGCGCGGCCGCGAGCGCGAGCCCCGCGCGGATCCCCACCGAGGTGTCCAGCGCCGAGCTCACGACGGCGGGAAGCCCGGCTTGCGCCACGATGTCCAGCGCGCGCCGCACTCCCCCGAGCGGCGCCACCTTGACCACGATCAGGTCCGCCGCGCCCGCGCGGGCCACCTTGAGGGGATCGTCTTCCTTGCGCACGGATTCGTCGGCGGCGATGAGCACGGGGGTGCCCTGCTGCACGAGCCGCCGGCGGACTTCGGCAAGGCCCTCGATCTGCGGCACGGGCTGCTCGGCGTACTCGAGCCCGACGGCGGATAGCCGCCCAAGTGCCTCCACCGCCTGCGGCACGTCCCAGCCTGCGTTCGCGTCCACCCGGATCGCGGCGTCCGGCAGGGCGTCGCGGACTGCGGTGACGCGCGCGACGTCGTCGGCCAGTTCCTGCCCGCGCTCGGCGACCTTGACCTTGACGGCGTCCACGCGTCCGAAGCGCTCCAGGACCTCTGGCACCCGGGTGGCCGGCACGGCGGGGACGGTCGCGTTGACGGGAATGGTGTCCCTCAGCGGCGGCGGAAAACCCTGCCATGCGGCTTCGACGGCGGCGGCGAGCCAGCGCGCGGCCTCGGCGTCGCCGTACTCAGGGAACGGACAAAATTCGCCCCATCCGGCCGGTCCGCGGAACAGGAGGGTCTCGCGCTCGGTGATGCCCCGGAACTTGACCCGCATCGGCAGGCTGACCACTTTTGCGGTGGCAAGGAGCTCGTCGAGGGTGGGGAACGGAGGCATGGTTTCACTGTAGCGTGGGGCGGCGCCGGGTCGGTTCCTAGGGCGGGGCGAGCCGGCTACGCCGGGTTGCCGCCCGGCGTCGTGGGGCCGCCGGGCGGGCGGCTAGGCCGGGTCGGCACGCGCCCCTCCGGACGCTCGCTCACCTTTGGGGTGTTTTCGGCCGACGCTCGCTCATGATGTGAGCGAGCGTTCGGCTGGAAGGCCATATATGTGAGCGAGCGTCGGGCTGGGGAACGCGGGGAACGGGACAGGAACCACTCCTCACACGCGTTAGGTAGAATGCAGCAAGAATCGGAACCACAGCCGGAGGAGCCCGCATGCAGCGCAAGGCCACAGCACTCGACGTCGCCAAACGGGCGGGCGTCTCGCGGAGTGCGGTGTCGCTGGTGCTCAACGGCCGGGGAGACGGCAACGTGGCCAAGGAAAGCCAGGACCGCATCCGGCAGGCCGCAGCGGACCTGAACTACTCCCCCAACCCCATCGCCCTGAGCCTTCGGAACCAGCGAACGCGCGTGATCGGCATCGTGTCGGACGAGGTGGTGGTGAGCCCGTTCGATGGCAACATCATCGGCGGCGCCGACGACGTCGCCCGCGCCCACGGCTTCGTCACCGTCGTGATGGACACCGAGCGCGACGCCTCCCGTGACGAGAGCGCCGTCGAGACCCTGTTGGACCGGCAAGTGGACGGGCTGATGTACGTCACGGTCGGTTTGAAGCCGCTCGACGTCCCCCAGGGCATGCTGCGGGTCCCCTCTGTCCTCGCCAATTGCTACGACAGCAGCCCCGCCCCACGGCTGCACCACGTGATCCCGGACGAAGTTTCCGGCGGTCGGGAAGCCACAGAGCACCTCCTGCAGCTGGGCCATCGCGATATCGCATTCCTCGCCGGGGCCGCCACCTCACCGGCTGTGCCCCTGCGCATCGTGGGGCATCGGGAGGCCATGGCCAAGGCCGCCATCCCGGTCCGCGAAGACCGCGTGTTCATGGCCGGTTGGGACATCAACGACGGCTTCCACGGCGCCATGGGCCTGCTCTCCGCCACCGAGCGGCCGACGGCGATTGTCTGCGCGAACGATCGACTCGCCATCGGCGTCGCCCTGGCTGCGGCGCGGCTGGGCCTTTCCGTACCGCGCGACCTCTCGATTATGGGTTACGACGACGAGTCCCGCATCGCGGCCACCATGGTCCCTGCGCTCACCACCATGGCGCTTCCCTTGCGCGAAATGGGCGCGGTCGCGATGAGCATGTTGCTTGGGCAGATTGAGGACCCGGCACGGCGACCGACGACGGGCGGCGGCGGCGGTTTCGAGGCCAACGGCGGCTTGGAAACCATGGTTCCCTGCCGTTTGGTCGTCAGAGAGTCCACGGGACCGGTACCTGCCATCTAGATCCGACCACTTTTGGCCGGGCCGCCGCCCGGGAATCCGCGGAAATACGGGTATCCCGGACTGCAGCACCGGCCAAAAGTGGTCAAAAGTTGAGTGCCCGACGGCGGCCTGCCGCCTATTCCGGCAGCTTCAGTTCCCAGACCTCCGCGGCCGCACCTTCGGGAAGCTCAAGGATCCATTCCTCGCCCAAGGCAGGGTAGGCACGGAGTGTCGTGGCGACGGAACCTGTCCGATACACCTCCACCAAGGAAGCATCCACGAAGATGCGGAGTTCCTCGCCCTCGGCCAACGCCCCCGCAAACACGACTTGCCGTTCCGCGCCCGAGGCCAGGACCAGACGAACCTCACCGGCTCCAGCAACAGTCCCAGCCGTCACAATTGCCTCGGCAAACGGCGGCAAGTCAACCACCCCGGAAGCCCCACCCGCAGCCAAGGAACCCCGGTAAGCGTCCACCTCCGGCGCCGGAGCAACCACCAATGCGCCGTCCTCAACCGAGAGGAAGCGCGGGTGGGTTAAGACGCCTGCCCAGCCTGCGGCGTCGATCTCGTCCTGCGAACGGCCACGCCGGCCATCACGGCCCGGGCCTTCGTTGGCCCATCCCCACAGCAGGGCACGCGGCTCCGACTCCGAGCCGGACGAAGACGCAGAGTCCAGCTGGACAATCTGCGGAGCATAGAAGTCCCTGCCAAGGTCGGACCTGCCGCCGGAACGCGGGACGAACACCGGCAGCCCGGTAGACGGGTCCTCGGCGAGCGAGCCGATCAGGTGCCCCACCCCGTTGGCGTGCTCGTGGTCATCCCCGGAGAGCCACAGGGAGAACATCATGACCCAGGTGTCGTCCCCGCCGGACGCCGCCTCGTCGGACGGCACACGGACCAGTTGCGGGCACTCCCAGATCTCAGCCGGCGTCTGCGCAGCCGCCACCGGGTTTTCCGTGGTCAGCCAAATGCCTTGGTACTTCCAGTCGGACATGTCCTCCACCGTGTACAGCAGCAAAGCAGCATGTCCATTGGCCAGCCCGGCGCCCTGCATGGCGTAGCGCTTGCCGTTGAAGTGGAAGATGAAGGGGTCGCGCACGGCCGTGACAAGGCCGTCGTCCGGCATGGAAGCGGCAATGTGGCCATCCTGTTCCCAGGACACCAGGTCCGCCGAGCCCCGGGAAATCACCACCTGCGAGTGACCACCATCGCCCCGCACGCCGGAGTACGCAGCGGTGGGGACACCGCCGTCGTCGGTCACTACGCCGGTCCAGCAGCCGAACTCGTCCGGCCCGCCATCCTGGGGGCGCAGCGCGACGGGGTGTTCATCCCAGTGGACCAGGTCCGGGGAGCTCACGTGGCCCCACTGGATCCGGTGGTGCCGTGCCGATTCCGGGTTGAACTGGAAGAACACGTGGTAGCGGCCGTTGATGTAGCTGACGCCGTTGGGGTCGTTGATCCAGCCGTGCGCCGGCCGCGGGTGGAAGCGCGGGAAAGCCGGGTCCGGGTGGGTGGCCGCCGCGGCGAGTGCAGGGGCGGACGAAATGAGGTCCGTCATCGAAGTCCTTTCAGGGAAGTAGAGGCTATTTGCCGGTGCCGGCGGTGAGTCCGTCACGCAAGGCGCGCTGGCCGAACATGAACACCACCAGGGCGGGAATCATGGAGAGGATCACGCCTGCCAGCACCACGGAGATGCTGCCCGTGCCCAGGTTGCCCTGCAGCGACACCAGGCCCAGCGGGAGCGTGAAGTTCTGCTCGGAGATGGTCAGGATGAGCGGGCGGAAGAACTCGTTCCAGTGGTAATTGAAGGCCAGGATGCCCACGATCGCCATGCCCGGCATCGCCAGCGGCGCATACACGGAACGGAACGTGCGCCACGGCGAGGCTCCGTCGATCGCGGCGGCCTCGCCCAAATCGGCCGGGAGCCCCAGGAAGTACTGCCGCATCAGGAAGGTGCCGAACGCCGTCGGGATCGCCGGAAGGATGAGCGCGAGGAGCGTGTCGGACAGGCCGATGCCGCGGATCAGCATGAAGACCGGAACGATCGTCACCTGCGCCGGGACCATCATGGTGGCCAGCACAATCGAGAACAGTGCCCCGCGGCCGCGGAACTTGAGGTTCGCGAACGCGTAACCGGCGAGCGCCGCCGTGAACATCTGCCCGACGGCGATCAGTCCCGTCACGAGGGCGCTGTTGAGAACCAGAAGCATGATATTGAGCTGCTTGAAGACCTGGTCGTACGACGAGAAATCGGGGTTGAGGGGAAGGAACGACGGCGGCAGTTGGAACGATTCCGCCGGTGGCCGCAGCGAGGTGGACAGGGTCCACAGCACCGGACCGAGGATGAAAACGGACGCGATCAGGAGCAGCACGATTCGTCCCGCCATGCTCCAGTTCCGCTTCTTTCGCGGCGCGGGCCGCTGGGGAGCCAAGCGATCGACGGCGGCGCGCTGGGTTGAGGTTGTAGTCATGGCGGGCCTTACTGGTAGAAGACGAATCGTTTGCTGAGCCGGAACTGGGCGGCGGTAATGGCCATGATGATCAGCGTGAGGATGACGCCGATCGCCGAGGCCTGGCCGAACTCGAGGCGCTGGAACGCGGACTCGAAGATCACCATCACTGCGGTGCGCGTGGCGTCGCCGGGGCCGCCGCGGGTGAGGACGTAGGGCTGGTCGAACACTTGCAGGGCGTTGATGATCGCCATGACGGACGCCACCAAGGTGGTGGGGCTCAGGAGCGGCAGCGTCACGTGAAGGTGCTTGCGCCAGCCCGTGGCGCCGTCGATCGACGCAGCCTCGTACGTTTCGGTGGGGATGGACGCCAGTCCGCCGATGAACAACAGGAACGAGAACCCGAAGTTCTGCCACACGTACACGAGGATCACGACGGCGGCAGAACCGGCCGGCGTCGTCAGCCACGGGACGGCGGGGATGCCGACGAAGGACAAGAGCCAGTTGACCACGCCGAATTGTTCGTTGAACAGGTAGCGCATGAAGATGGACACCGACGCCGCGGACAGGATCAGCGGGAAGAAGAAGGCGCTGCGGAAGAAGACGCGAAGCCAGGCCGGGAGCTTCTCCTGCACCATGATCGCCAGTGCTAGCGCGAGGCCGAGCTGAAGCGCGACGGCGACCACCACGAACAGGATCGTGTTCAGGAACGAGACACGCACCGTGGGGTCCTGGACCACTTCGGCGAAGTTGTCGAACCCGACGAAACTTGGCGCCGAAATAATGTCCCAGCGGAAGAAGGCGAGAACCACGGAAGCAACGATCGGCACGAGCGTGAACAGCCCCATGCCAAGGATGGTGGGAGCGAGGAACGCCCAGGGCAGCCAGCGCTGACGCTGTCTCCCGGTTGTGTCGCCCCCGGTTCCGGCGCCGTTGCGGCGCTTGGGCCCCGCGCCGTTGCGGCGTTTGGTGGACGTGCCCGTTGTTGCCGTGCTCATGCCTGCCTCCTCAAGGCGATCTCAAGGTCGCGTTGCATGGAGGCGAGGGCCTGCTTGAGCTGGTTCTCATCACCGCTGACGGCCAGGGATACGTTTTTCATCAGGGCGGTCTCGACGGCGGCCTGCTGGGGCGGTGCCGGAATGGGACCTGTGGTGGGGAATTTGTCGAGGGTGTCGTAGAAGACTTTCCAGTGCTTGGGTCCGCGTCCGGCGTACAACTGCTCGTTGACCATGGAACGGCGCGCCGGGGTGGTGTTCGGCGTCGGGAAGACCAAGCGCATGGCTTCCAGGCTGGAAGCGAACTTGAGCCACTCCCACGCCGCGTCCTTGTCCTTGGCGGTCTTCATGATGGCGTAGCCGGCAGTGCCGAACTGGTGCCGCTGGGTGCGCCACCGCGGGAAGAACTGGACGTCGAAGCCGTCTTCCTTCATTCCGGCTTCGTGGAGGCCTTCCACCCAGTAGCCGCCGGCCGGCGTCATGCCGATCCTGTTGGAGGCGAACAGCCCGACGAGTGAATTTCCGCCACCCTCCTCGGGACGAACGCCGAGGCCATCCTTGACGAGGCCGCGGAGGTAGTCGAACGATTCGTACACCCGCGGGTCATCCGCGTTGGGCTCAAGCCACTGGTAGCCGCCGGAGCGCAGCCCGCGTGACGGATCCTGGGCGTAGAAGCTGTCCCAGAGCCATTCGCCGCCGGTGGACTTGGATTCCTTGAGGAAGCTGGTGTCGTTGGCATAGAGCCAGGGCACCACGCCGCCGAAGAGCCTGTTGGTCCAGTAGTACGGAGTGAAGTCCTGCGGCCTCGCTTTGCGCATGGCCGCAAGGCTGTTGCGGAAATCGACCTGGGTCCAGTTATCCGCGGGACGTTCGAGTCCGGCTTGCTGGAGCGCCGAGGTGTTGTAGTACATGTTGGCGGCGTTCCAGTCGATGGGAAGCTGGAACAGGCTGCCCTTGTACATGAACGCCTCCACGAGGCTCGGGTGGACGTCCGCGAAGTACTCCTTCATGTCCGCGGCGTCGCGGCGAAGGTACTCGTCCAAGGGGTGCGCCAGTTTCTCGGCGAAGAGCTGGGCACCTTCCGTGGCCACGTAGACCACATCCGGTGGCGTTCCTGCTGCCACCATGGTGAGGATCTTGGTGAAGAAGTCCTTCCAGTCCGCGGCCTGGATGGCCTGGACCTTCACCTTGATCTCCGGGTGCACTTTAGCGAATGCATCGATGACCCGCTGGCGGGCGGCTGCGTCCGCTGCGGTTCCCAAGATGGCGATGCTAAGGCTGTTGTCCCCGCGGCCCGGGATGTCCATGCCGGTCAACCGCGGCCACGACGCCACTGTTGCTCCGACAATTCCCGCACCCAAGGCACCAAGGGCCGTCCTGCGTGAGATCTCACGCAGCTTCCCATTGCTTCCTGCCATGTCCAATTCCTTCCTAACACGTGTTAGGTAGCGTAAATCCATCGCCTAACACGTGTCAAGCGTCACATTCGTGTTACGGCTCCCTCACCCGTCCCCGACGCCCGCTCACGTATGTGCCCTTTTTCCCGAACGCTCGCTCGGATACAAGGCCAAACCGGCAAACCCTCGCTCACCTCTGTGGCCTATTGGCCAACCCCTCGCTCACCAACCGCGCGCCCAACCCCAGGCCCACAACCCGCCATATCCGAGCGAGCGTCCACCCACAACCCTCCATATCCGAGCGAGCGTCCACCCACAACCCTCCATATCCGA